>JAQBYJ010000078.1 GCA_027622555.1 Verrucomicrobiota bacterium | reverse complement strand
CGAGGAGGATTTTCTCGGATTCAGCTATGGCTTTCGGCCTGGACGCAGCCAGCACAGTGCGCTTGATGCTCTGGTGTTTTCAGAAAAGGCCAAATATATCTATATCGGTCGGGACGGACGGGATGTTGTTTGGAGCCTTTATAACCATCACGTAAATGCGAATGCAGTCTGTACGATGCATTGAATAATACTCCAGGTCGGGTCGGTCCGCCTATTGATCCTCCGCCAGAAGATATTCGTCAGTACTGGAAAGATTGGCTTGATCGTGATGGGTATCCTTATTGGTGCCTTTTGGGATGCCGGGGCAGAAGTTTTTATTAATAAGGGAGTCAACGGTCGATGGATTGAAATATTGACTAAAGAGGAATCTTCGGCTTTTGAGCGAATGTGTGAAACAAAACTGGGTCCTGAGTGCGTTCACTGGATCTCAACAGGTAACTTTATATAAATGAATTTTCGAAAAATTATTGTCTTAGCTCTGGTCCTGTTTTCTTACGGACACGTAACTGCTCAATCCGGTCCGGCGTCTGCCAGTCAGTGGGAAGTAACTGAATTCAAGGTGACTCTGCCTCATTCGGAAATGAATCCGTTCGATCGTCATCCTTTGGCTAAATGCGAAGGTCCCGGATCTAGCTTTTCTGTGCCAGGTTTTTATACTGGGCAGAATAAATACACGTTCCGCATAAGTTTTCCCAAACCTGGGAATTGGGTTGTATTATCGCCAGAAACCGGTGACCGATGGCAAGTGGCTGTTGCAACTGCAGATTCAGGTTCGCCCGGTCCTGTGGTTATCCGAGAAGAGAACCCTCAGCATTTTTACTATGCAAATGGTGAGCCCTGTTTTGTCTTGGCTTTTGAAGCCGATTGGCTGTTTGCCCTGGACCTTGAGTCAGACGATATCGAGAGAACCCGAATACTGCTGAGGGATATTAAGGACAACGGTTTCAATCAGATTGTAATGAATGTCTATGCCCATGATGTGAATTGGGTAAAGGATCCCAAGCTGCCTGCCAAATATGATTTTTCGAATCCGCGACAATGGCCTTACGGTGGAGATAATGACCACCCTGATTATTCGAAGTTGAATTTAGGGTTTTTCGATCATTTCGATGCGATCATAGAAGAGATGAACGCGTTGAACCTGACGGCTCACGTCATGATCTACGTTTGGAACAAAAATGTGAATTGGCCCGAGTCTGACTCAGTGGAGGATAATCGTTATTACGATTATGTCATCGCGCGCTACCAGGCATACCCGAATATTATTTGGGATATTTCCAAGGAAGCTACCGGTTACGGACACAATGATATGGATTACATCGTTCGCCGTATCCAGCGTCTTAAAAAGATGGATGGCCACAATCGCCTGGTCACCGTGCATTCATTTTCCTACTGTGTCAAGTATCCCGAAACGGTTGATTTCATTTCTTATCAGAATTGGACTACGAGTCTTTATGAGCAAATGTTGGACACTTTTCAGAAATTTTCCAACAAGCCGATATTTAATATCGAACACGGAGGTTATGAAATCGGCCCATATTTTGTTTTTGACGGCGACTATGATGGTGCAGAGGCCTGTTTAGATCGCAATTACCGTTGTGCTTTTGCGGGAACCTATTCCACCTATTATTGGCACGATACTTCGTGGAATGTGATCATTTGGGATCAGGCGTCTTTGCCAGAATCGGACAGACCGCGCTACGATTATTATAAACACATGGCCGAGTTTTTTAATAAGGTTAACTACGCATCCTACCGACCGTTGGATCGAAGAACGGATCGGAAATCATCGAGCGGATATGTGATGACAAATGACAACGGCGATTTCTTGTTCTATCTCACAGCCGTAAACTCAAGAATAGCGACTACCATCCAGGAAAACTACGGCAAAACCATGAGCTATCAGTGGTTCAATACATTGACGGGTGAATACTCGAAAAAGGAAGAAGTAATAATCGAACAACACCTGAGATTCGAGCCTCCCTGGAAAGAACAACCAGCTGTGCTTCATTTGTTGAAACAGTAGCGCAAAACCTTGCCGTTATTACGGTCCAGGAAAGCCAACAAACTTTTTTTGGATTATTTTGAAGGAAAATGTTAACCTTTCTTAAGAAATCGGGATATGCTTGGATAAACTGAAGTTATGGACCCTGGAAATCAAGACGCCGAAATCGTTTCCCTGCTGATGAAGCATCAGCAAGCGTTGCGGTTATATATCGATTCTTTGATGCCCGGTGATCTTCAGGCAGACGATGTGGCGCAGGAATCTAATACCATTATCTGGGAAAAACGTGGCGATTTTGAAATTGGAACTAACTTCAAGGCCTGGATTTTCAGTATTGCCCGCTTTCAGGTTAGGAAATGGCGTTTTCGTCAGGCGAAGGATGCGAGACTGGTTTTTTGCGAAGAACTTGTGGACACGATTTCAGAGGAACTGCCCGGCCAGCTTGATGAACTCTCAATGCATCAAAAAGCGCTTCAGTTTTGTTTAAAGAAATTGAAACCAGCTCATCGCGAACTCATTCATCACCGATATTTTGAAAAAACATCCTTAGAGCAATACTCCACGCAGGTGGGCAGAAGTGTAGGTGTGCTAAAAGTTACTCTGCATCGCCTGAGGAATAAACTTCAGACCTGTGTTGAAAAGCAACTATCATTGGAAAAGGAGGTTCAAACATGACACCCGATGAACGTAATCAACTTATTGACGAATTACTGGATGCTACAATTTCAGAGGCAGATTTCCTTCGTTTGGAAGCTGAGATGCGGGTTAATCCCGAAGCTCGTCAGGACTACTACAATCGCCTGAAATTGCACAGTGCCCTTAAATTAGAAGCTCAACGTATCGGTGCAGGTTCAGTGGTATCGCCTAATTCTTTTTGGAAAAAACATTCGTATTCATTAGGGGTTGCCGCAGCAATCGCAATGTTTGTCCTGGTTGGAATATCAGGCTGGGGTCTTGGAAAATCAGGCGTTGCGAATCAAGCAAACGATTCCGAACCTGTCGCTGCCGGATATGCTATATTAGCAGACCAGTCCGAGGCTGTTTGGTTGGAGGATACCTTATTGGAACGTGGTGACTTATTGCCGCAAGGTTCAATCAAACTTGGTTCAGGTATCGCGCAATTGGAATTCTTCAGTGGAGTGTCCGTTGTGATAGAAGGTGAATCTGAATTCGAGATTCACTCGCCTATGGAAATGACCGTTTCCAAAGGCAAAATCCGTGCACTTGTGCCGGAGGCAGCCCGTGGGTTCAAGGTGCTAACCTCCTCTGGTGAGGTGGTGGATTTGGGGACAGAGTTTGCTTTGGATGTCAGTCCCAATGGCGCCGAAATACAGGTGTTTCAAGGCGAGGTTGAGTGGTATCCTATTGGTGAGGAAAAATACCTTCTTGCGGATGGCGAAACAATGCAATGGACGAAGCCCGGTCAGTCAATGTTGAGCTCAAAGAATACTAAGAGCGTTTCCTCGGTGGAGGAATATGGTCACCAGTTTTATGAAAATCGGCTGGAACGACAGAACTCATGGGTAGCCAGAAGCGAGAGACTCTCCGAGGATCCGCGAGTACTTGCTTATTATCCCGTGAAATCCGGTGAGGTGATGGGTAGGCAATTAAACAACGATGCCGGTTCAAATTCTCAAGGAACGATCGTGGGGGCTCGTCGCGTCGCAGACCGTTGGGGTTTGCCAGCAGGTGCGTTGAATTTCAGTCCTGCGGGGAGTCGTGTCCGTGTATCCATTCCAGGAGAACACAGCTCATTGACTTTTTATTGTTGGGCCAGAATCGATAGCCTGGACCGTTTATACAATTCATTGTTTCTGACTGACGGACACGAATTGAATGAACCGCATTGGCAGATCATGAACGATGGTCGACTGTTCTTTTCGGTTAAACGACGTGATCGTGATGAAGCAAAAAATCTTAACGACAAGCATATCGCATACTCACCTTCATTTTGGGATCCTTCCAAAAGTGGAAAGTGGTTTCAAATTGCTACCGTCTATGATGTAGGGTCGCAAACTACGACGCATTATGTCAACGGTCAGCAGATTAGTCGCGATCAGATCTCCGATGAGTACGCCGTCGATACGGTTAAAATTGGTGCCGCTTCCATTGGAAATTGGAATGAGCCGACTCGTGGCGATCCACAGTTTGCTCTTCGGAACCTCAATGGTGCTATCGATGAGTTTACTATTTTTAATGCAGCTTTGAGTTCAGAGGAGATTTCAGATCTCTACACCCAAGGTAGACCCTGATAGATTTTAGCAATTATTAATGAATAAGACGTTCCCAAATATCCCACAATTAAAACGAATCGTTTCATCCATACTCGTTGGAATGGCATGGTTGTCATTGGCGCAAGCTGACGATGAAATCGATCGCCTGTTCACGCTTAAAGTATTACCTGTGCTTTCAGAAAAATGCTTCGGTTGTCACGGAGACGATCCCGAAGAAATAGAAGGCGGTCTGGTCATGCATACCCTTGAGGATATTCTATTTGGTGGAGATGGTTTTGATAACGTGCTGGTGCCCGGCGATGCGGCAGAGAGCTTTATGATAACCGCGGTGAAGTGGAAGGATCCGGATTATGAAATGCCTCCCAAGGAAAATGATCGCCTTACGCCAGCTCAAATAGCCGATCTTGAAACCTGGATCAATGCCGGTGCTCCTTGGGCAAGCGAAGAAAGGCAGGCGGAAATTCGTTTAGCCGAACAGCATGTGGACGAAAACGAAGACGGTATTCTATGGACGACTTCCGGGGGACTCGGTGATGAATGGACCTACCGCCGTTATAAGAAGGATGAGATGTGGTCCTTCCATCCTGTGGAAAAACCGGCACTGGTAAAAACGGATAGTCCAATTGATGGATTTATCGAAGAGAAGCTGGATGCTGCAGGATTCAAACCAGCCAAAAAGGCGGATGCACTCACTCGAATTCGCAGGGCAACCTGGGACCTAACAGGATTGCCGCCAACGCCGGAAGAGGTGACTGCTTTCATTCGGGCGGATAAGAAAAATCCCGAAATGGCTTGGGGAGAACTCGTTGATAGACTTTTGGAAAGTCCACGATATGGAGAACGTTGGGGACAACATTGGTTGGATGTGGCACGTTACTCCGATACCGGTGGCATGGCCAATGATTACGAAAAGTCTAATGCCTGGCGTTATCGCGACTATGTGATTCGTGCCTTCAATGAAGACAAACCCTACGACCAGTTTGTTATGGAACAATTGGCCGGAGATGAAATGGCAAACGAATCTGTTCGTAAACGTATGGCTGAGGAGGATGCGATGGCTAAAATTCACAAAGGGGGAGATTATACTGAGCAAGAAACTGAATGGATGATTGCGACCGGTTTTCTTCGGATGGGTGCTTTTGATACAGCCATGGTGCCGTTGCCTGAAGCACGTCAGATTTATCTCGATGATATTGTGAATTCAGTCGGACAGACTTTCTTGTCCACAACCATGCGTTGCTTCAAGTGCCATGACCACAAGTTCGATCCTTTGCCGACCAAGGACTACTATCGCATGTATGCCACCTTTGCCGGGACTCAATTGGCTGAACGCCCGGCTAGATATCTTCCCGAAGAAAGTATGGCTGGCATGGATGAAGGGAAAGGGTTTGTAGATCTTATGCATAGCTTCGCTTCCGAACGAATGAACGCATTGAAGGAGAAGCAGGAAGCAGCAGCAAAAATCTGGTTTGAGGAACGGGGACTTGAATATATCAACGCCGATGATCGCAAGAGCCTGGACGACGATGTGAAACCACCTCGTAACATTGGTCTCGATTATGTTGATGAAGGCAAACTGAAGGTTCGTCAGCAGGATGATTGGATATGGAACCGTCGAAAGGAACGTTTCGAGCCCATGGTTCAAAGTGTTTATAACGGAGCCAGTTTTAAAGGGATGAATGCCAAGAAGCTCCGGATTAAGGAAGATGAACCGGATACAAAGCTGGAAAGCTTTATTCTTACCGGAGGTGCCTTGACTGCTCAAGGTCAACAGGTTGCACCGGGTGTATTAAGTGCCTTGGGGATTCCTGCCAATGAGGACGGAGAAGATCCCTATGTTGTGACAGAAGATTTGGAAGGACGGCGCCTGGCTTTTGCGCAATGGGTTGCCAATCCAAAGAATCAGCTCACAACGCGTTCGATTGTTAACCGTTTATGGCAGCACCATTTTGGAAAACCTGTAGCCGGTAACCCAAACAATTTTGGCGCCAAAGGAGGAAAACCGACTCATCCAAAAATATTGGACTACCTGGCAACCGAACTGGTCGAAGGGGGATGGAAGTTAAAACCAATTCACCGTAAGATCATGCTGTCAGATGCATACCAAAAATCGGGTAGTCACCCTCAACTTGAGAAGCTCAGAGAGATAGATCCTGACAATAATCTGTTGGCTATCTATGAGCCGCGCCGTCTTACGGCCGAAGAATTGCGCGATGGTATGTTGGCTATTACGGGCGAGCTAAACACCGAAATGGGTGGTCTTCCCATTATGCCGGAGATCAATATGGAGGTTGCTCTTCAGCCCCGTATGATTCAATTTTCGCTTGCTCCTGCTCACCAACCTTCAAAAACACCAGAGGAACGGAATCGACGTAGCATTTACGCTTACCGTGTGCGCGGCCAGGCTGACCCCTTCCTTGAGTTGTTTAACCAACCTAATCCGAACGACTCTTGCGAGGTTCGTGATTCGGTCTCTGTTTCTCCGCAGGCCTTCACGCTGATGAATAGCGATGTGGTTACGGATAGATCCATTGCATTTGCCCTGCGGTTGGAGAAAGAGACGAGTCGGTTGAAGTCTCAGGTAGTCCGTGCTTTTGAAATAGCGTTGGGACGCAAACCGTTTCGCAAGGAAATCGACCGGATGACTGATTACCTTGAGGATATGCGGGTGTATCATCAGCAGTTCGAACCCAAGCCGGTCGAATACCCGACGGAAATCACAAGATCCCTCGTCGAGGAGTTTTCAGGTAAGCCGTTCGAGTATACTGAAATCCTTCCCGCCTTCAAAGATTACATTCCCGATGCCAAAGCTAACGACGTGAGTCCCGAGACCCGCGCACTGGCTGATCTTTGCCTGGTATTGTTTAACAGTCATGAATTTGTTTATGTCTACTAATCTCCACACCCACCTCGTAGGAGGGGCTTTACGCCCCGATCGCTTTGAGGCCTATCGAAAAATCGCGGGATCAACTCCTACAGCTTAAATATTTCAAATAAAAACATCATGAAACACGACCTTTGTTCCCGACCTTTTTCGACACCCATTTCCCGTCGTAACTTTTTATGCGGCCTTGGGGCCTCCCTGGGTTCCGTTGCCATGACGGATATGTTCGCCGCCGACGGCGTAAAAATCCCCGGGGTCGGACCGCTTGCTCCTAAGAATCCGATGATTCCGGCCAAGGCCAAGCGTGTGATCATGCTGTTTATGGAAGGTGCTCCCGGCCACATGGATACTTTCGATCCAAAGCCCGAACTTCAGCGTTTGCACAAATCTGAATCAACCCTGGCTAAAGAAGGGGATCCTTTTAAATTCTTTGTGGGAAGTCCGTTCCAGTCACGCCAGGTCGGCCAATCAGGTATCGATATGTGTGACCAGTGGAAATACATGGCGGATCCGGAAGTTGCGGATGAGCTATGTAATTACCGTGGTTGTCAGGCTGAATCGGTTAATCACCCGGAAGCACTTTACCACATGAACACAGGGAGTCGTTTGGGAAGCGATCCTGCTCTTGGCGCATGGGCCACCTATGGTTTGGGTTCTGTGAATCAAAACCTTCCCGGTTACGTGGTGATGACCGAGTTGGCTATGCCTCAAGGCGGAAGTGGTAATTGGTCGAATGGATTTCTACCGGCGCATTATCAAGGCACCCGCCTGCGCCCGGAAGGATCACCCATCCTGGATCTTAAGTCGCAATCCAACAAAGGGCGTTCTCACCAACGTCGTACTATCGATGAACTGGCTTTCTTAAACGAAATGCATGCCTCCAAGCATCCGGAGCACGCAGCCCTTGATGCACGCATGGAAAGCTACGAACTTGCCTACCGCATGCAAATGGAAGTTCCTGAAGTGATGGATCTCAAGAGTGAGCCTGACCACGTCCGTCAGATGTATGGTATGGACGATAAAGAGACCGAAGTATTCGGTCGTCAATGTCTCATGGCTCGCCGTTTGGTTGAGCAAGGCGTTCGCTTTGTGCAGATCTTTTCAGGTGGTTGGGATAGCCACGATTACCTGGAAGAAGGTCACAGCTCTCGTATCCGCAGTGTGGATAAACCCATGGCTGGTTTAATTAAAGATTTAAAACAGCGCGGCATGCTGGAAGATACGCTGGTTATCTGGACCGGTGAGTTTGGACGTACTCCTGACAACAACAAACGCGGTGGAGTGTATTCACTCGGTCGTGACCACAATGCCAATGCCATGACCATGCTACTGGCCGGTGCCGGAGTTAAAAAAGGCACGGTGGTTGGAGCGACCGACGAGCTCGGTATTTCGGCGGTCGATGTGGTTCACCCGATCCGTGACTTGCACGTAACTTTACTGCACTTGCTTGGGCTCGATGACAATAAGCTCACCTATTTCCATGGCGGTCGTTATAAGCAGATGTCCCAGTTTGGAGGCCAGGTCATCAACGAATTGCTGGCCTGACAATACCCGACATTCTTCCATTGCCTCAAAATACTATGAAGTCATTTTTCGGATTTCTATTCCTTCTTTGCGCTCTCTCCTTGGCTCATGCCAAACCCAACGTAATCATGATTGTCACTGACGACCAAGGGTATGGTGACATGTCTTGCTACGGGAATCCTTGGTTGAAAACGCCTCATCTGGATAGTCTTTATGCGGATGGAGTTCGGCTGGAGGATTACCATGTCGATCCGGTATGCACACCAACCCGGGCGGCACTAATGACCGGACGTCACAGTTTGCGAGTGGGGGCCTGGGCGGTAACCGAGGGGCGGCAGTTGCTGAATCCCGACGAAGTCACCATGGCGCAGGTGTTTAAACAGTCAGGCTATCGCACTGGAATGTTTGGGAAGTGGCATTTGGGAGACACCTATCCTTACGCGCCGCAGTATCGTGGTTTCGACGATGTGGTCTGTCACAAGGCTGGGGGAGTCGGTGAAATTGGTAATCCGACCGGAAACGACTATTTCGACGATTCCTACTTCCGTAATGGCGTGCAGGAAAAGTTTGATGGTTATTGCACGGACATTTTCTTTAGGGAAACCCTCCGGTTTATTGATGAAAATAAAGATCAACCTTTCTTTGTCTATCTACCACTGAATGCGATGCATGGTCCATTCACTGTAGCGGAAAATTATTGGAAGCGGTTTTCCGAAATGGGCATGCCTGAAACGCGATCAAAGTTCTATGGCATGGTGGAAAACTTCGATGAAACCCTGGGCATATTACTGGCTTCGTTGAAAGAACAGCAATTAGAAGAAAACACGGTCGTCATATTTATGGGGGACAATGGTTCTGGCGGAGGAGTCAGGCCCATAGATGGACATCCGGGATTTAGTGGCGGTATGCGGGGATGGAAAGGATCCACCTACGAAGGTGGTCATAGAGTTGCTTGTTTTGTTCGATGGCCAGGACACTTTGATTCTGGACGAACCGTCGAAAACTTAACCAAGCATCATGACTGGTTGCCCACCTTGATTGAAGTTTGCGGGCTCGAAGCTCCCAAGCATGTGAAGTTCGACGGTCAAAGTATTGTTCCACTGCTTGCGGGCAAATCTTCTGATTGGCCCGACCGAACTTTCTTTGTCGCGAGGCATGCGGATCAACCCGTACCGTTCAGCGCGGAGTTGAAACAGCAAACCTATCCTACCCGGGCCATCCTCACTGAACGGTGGCGACTGGTAGACGACGAACTGTACGAAATTCAAAAAGATCCCGGGCAAAAGAACGATGTCGCTCGGGAGCATCCAGAAGTGATGACAAGACTTGAATCTGCTTATTCCGAATGGTGGAGTGATGTCATGTCGCATGAAGCCAGGTTTACGCCTTTTTTCGTTGGAGCCTCTGAGCAAAACCCAACCAAGTTCACGGTGCGTGACTGGCACCCGACCGAAGGCGGCGTGATATGGAAAATGGAGCTCGTTGAGGACGACGATTTGTTTGTAAACGGATTCTGGTCATTGGACGTAGTTCAGGACGGCTCCTACGAAGTTCGACTTTCCCGCTATCCCGAAGACGCTGAACAACCTATGGGTGCCGATAAGGCAGTTATGGAAATTGGCGATTCGCTCATGAGTAGCGGTGTGTTTCCTGATGAAGCTTCGGTTACTTTCAATGTGGATTTGAAGAAGGGTCCGACCTTGCTGAAGACACGACTGAGAGATGCAAAATCAAAGAAGGAACGCGGCGCCTACTATATCTCCATTACGAAGATATAATTTCATGACGGAGGAGGCTCCGACCTCTGAAAATGCTTTAACTTTTTGTTCTCCGATCCTTGCTTCCGGGTTGGTGATTGAAGGGGAGGTTGGAAAACCCCAGAAAAGATTTGATCGAGTACAAACTCTGCATAGGTAAGACCAGGGTGTAGGACCAGCTGCTTCAGCTAAGATTCCCTGGGAACGCCAAGCCCCAGCTTGGCATCTTTAACCCAAAGATCGCCGCTGAAGCAGATACCCCGACGCTTCGGCGAAGTTCACTTGCCATTTTCATCATTCAACTGCGGTATTTGGGATTATTGGGTTGGTTCTAAACTTCGTCTCTGACAGCGTTGGTCATTCTACATGAAAAAACTACCCCTGATTCTCACCCTCTTTTTGGTCCCTATCATCATTCAAGCTGCGGACTTACCCAACATCGTGGTTCTAATCTCCGATGACCTGGGTCGCCTGGATACGTCAGTCTACGGATCTCCCGATGCTCGAACCCCGACTTTGCAGTCACTGGCCGAGCAAGGCATGACCTTTGACAACGCCTATGTGGCTTCTCCGTCCTGCTGTCCCAATCGAGCGTCGCTACTGACCGGTCTGATGCCCGCCCGCCATGGTGCGCATCCCAATCATAGCCAGATGAAGCCGGGGACTCCTGAATTGACCGGCATTCTCAAGGGGCTGAGTTATCAGATAGCCTCCTTTGGTAAAGTCCAGCATGGGAGTCGCCCGTTTACGGGTTGTGATTTTCACTATAAAGATCCTCAGAACATGTCCCGCGATTTGCAGGCATTGATCGATTCTGGAAAACTGGAAGACGCGCCGATATGCCTATTCGTAGGTGATCGGCGACCGCACGTTCCCTGGATCAAGGAGATGATTTATAATCCGGATGAAATCACCCTGCCGTCTACCTTTATCGATACCCGGGAAACCCGGGAGCATTGGGCTCGCTACCTCTCGGACATTACCCACATGGATACGGAAATGCACCGGGTGCTCAAAGTAGCAAGGAAACATATGGGCAACGATTTCATCTGCTTTTTCACCAGTGATCACGGCGGTCAATGGCCTTTCGGGAAATGGAATCTGTACGACAGCGGAACCCGTATTCCCTTAATCGTTACTTGGCCGGGAAAAATAGAAGCGGGCGTTCGCACCGACGCGATGGTGAGTTGGGTGGACATTGTGCCTACGCTCATCGAACTGGCTGGAGCCGAATATCCCGACGACATCGATGGCAGATCATTTGCCAAGGTTCTCACCGGACAATCAAAAACCCATCGAGACAAAATATTTACTACGCATACGGGCGACACCGACTATAATATTTATCCGATCCGCAGTGTCCGCGTTGGAAACTACAAATACATTCACAACCTTCTACCGGACGCCGTTCACACCAATCACTCCGATATCTTACGAAACGATGGTCGGGGAGCGTACTGGGATTCCTGGGACGCTGCAGCCAAACGCGATTCGAAAGCCGCTGCGACAATCGAGGCCTACTATACACGGCCTGAGTTTCAGCTATTCGATCTGGAAAATGATCCCCTGGAACAGTCCAATCTGGCTAACAACCGGAAGAGCCAGACATTGCTCAAACAGCTTCGCTCTGACCTGACCGCCTGGACCACTTTGCAGGGTGACGATTTACAACCCCATCGGGAACCCTACTTGAAGACAGACTCGTTGCCCGACATTCGAGAAGAGATCGTAGCAAAACGAAATCAAAGGTAGCTCAATGCCTAGGGATGATCCAATAGATCTGTTTTAACGTGTTATTCCCCCGATGCTTGCGTCGTGGTCGGTGACTGAAGTGAAAAATTGAAATCGTGGAGATCGGCAGCAAGCTACCTCCTACATTTAAATGAGCGATACGAGTTGTAGGAGGTAGCTTGCTGCCGAATAGATTACCGAGGATGTTCGCTTAGTCTTTGAAAGGAAATGAGAAAGATGGTTGGAAATGAACATGTCGGTGTCGTCATTCCATCCCTCGAAACGTGTGCGGTTTCCATTTAAGATATCCCGATACTTACCACCTTCCGAAACGTCCGGTGGCAAAAATAGGTCCACAAGCAGGTCACTGAGTTCACCGCCTTGATTCAGCTTCTGTCCGTAGAATAGGTTTTCAATGGTCCTGATTTCGGGAGATTCGAATTGCTTGGTGAAATACCGATCCGATTTAGCCGATAAGTTCGCCCATAAACATAGCAGCGTGGCGAGAAGACATAGGGTAATGGTTTTTGAAAGTCTCATAATGCTTCGAGTAATTTTTCCCGATACGTGAAATAGTGTAGTTGTAGATTACTCAAAGACTGTTTTAAGTGGCGAGATGTCATTTCCTCGAATTCTGTACTTTCTTCTATTATTCCTTCTTTCAGTGTCTTCGGCTTTGAGCCTCGTTTCCGAAGATTTCCGAGTGACTTATGGAGCAAGCAACACCGGTAAACACATTGTCTTCATAGCGGGCGAGCGGGAATACCGATCAGAAGAGTCGCTGCCTACGTTGGCCAAGATTTTGGCGAAACATCATGGGTTTAAATGCACGGTCCTGTTCACCTTGGCCGACGATGGAACCATAGAACCTCAGGGTCCAAACCTGAAAGGCCTCGAAATTCTCCAGGATGCGGATCTGTTGTTCATGTTTATGCGTTTTCTGAATTTGCCGGATGTGGAAATGGAGCATTTCGATCGATATGTTCAATCGGGAAAACCGATCATTGCTTTGCGGACCTCCACGCATGCTTTTAGAATTCCTGACGGACCCTGGAGAAAATACGACTATGCTTACGAAGGAAAAGAATATTTGAATGGCTTTGGACGGCAGGTGCTAGGCGAAACCTGGGTTGCTCACAATGGTGACAATCATTTGCAAAGCACACGTCTTACTCCGGTAAAACATCAAAAGCGCCATCCGGTGCTTACAGGTGTCGGTGAAATGCATACTCAAACCGGCAGTTATCTTGTGTCTCCCCGTGAAGGTAGTTGGCCTTTGGTTATGGCTCAACCATTGAAAGGGATGGCGGTCGATTCGGATCCGCATCCTGCTCTTTACTCAGTACCGGCAGTTTGGACACGTTTTCGCGATGTCGGAGAAAAAGGTCGGGTGCTTGCCTGTACTCACGGCGCTTCCGTTGATCTGCTGGATGATGGCTTGAGACGATTATTGGTAAATGCTTGTTTCTGGGCTTTGCGTGAAGAGGATCGAATAAAGTCCAAGCTCAACATTGAATTTGTTGGCCCGTTTAAACCGACAGAGTATGCATCCTGGGCCTGGAATCAGGGTGTACGTCCTTCCGACCTTGAGGGCTATTCCAGTACGATAGGCGGTGGGGAGTATCCAGAACCACCAGCTAGTTACTTGGAGCGGATGGAAATCAAAAAACAAACGTGGCTGGCCCTGGAACGTAGTGAACCTTGAGGTAAGGTATGAAGTATATTAACGCACTCATTTTGGTTTTAGTAGTTAGTATATCCTTCTGGAGTTGCTCTTCTCCCAGGAGTAATCCCCAAGATCTTTTAGAATCTTCGCATGTTAAAGAGGCTGCGTCCAAAGCCAATGCGGTATTGTCGAAAAGCATGGTTTGCTGGAAAGGTGTGACGCCGGATTTTGACGGTCGGGTTGACGCGGAAGAATACCGGGACGCCTCCCATCTCGTTTGGGATGAAACCTGGATCGAGGCGATGCCTCAGGAAATCGAATCACCGGAGGATCTCGATTTTGATATATGGGTGAAGCACGATGGCGAGTATCTGTATCTGGCTTTCGACATCCGGGACAACCTCTTCTATGGGATCGAAACCGAACGCTGGCTACCTGCACAGGATCCTAATGCCCATAGAATCGGAGAACGAGAACGAGGTCGCCCCTGGTTCGGCGATATGATCGAAATTCTTCTCTATACCCGCTTGATGGATTTGCAGCTCCCAGTCTTTGACGTCACCGGCGATGGTCGCGGTATTCAGATCATTTACAATCTGACCAAATCGCTTGAGGGTGGAGTGGGAGTTCCGGGGATGTTGCCTCACGGACCGAATACAACGATAGAGAATTTTGAAAACAATAAACGATGGATCCTGGAAGATATCATTGAAACGCAAACCGTTCGGCACGATGAAGAGAATCGCTACACTGTTGAAGTTCGCATCCGCTTGAATGGAGGCATCGAGATTGGCGACGGTGTTTACTGGTCCGATAACAATCCAGACACACCGATCGGCTTCAATCTTTCAATAGGCGATGTGGACGGTGTGGAAAAATCTCCGGATGGACTTCTACATCACGAAACCTGGTGGGCTGGTAAATGGAGTGAAGGAATAAACGAACCTAAGAGAAAATTCTGGGGACTTTTGATCATGACTTCGAAGGAGAAAAAGGATTTCGAGTTGATCAAATGAGATCCCTTGGTAGAGCTTATAGTAAACCTCATAGTTTCAAAAAATCTAGATGTGATGAAGAGCAAGGCGCAGTTTGCAAGCAAGCGCGAGAGCGTAGTATCCTACGTAACCAAGCGGATTGCGGACTGGAACGCAGTTCTTCGTGCATGTTGATTTTAGCCTTCGATAGGGCAATTTTGTAACGTAACTTGTTGTGAGGATTGAAATATTAATACTAATATCCATAACACATTGATTTTAAATTTGATAAAACCTGCTCTATCGAAGGCGTTTGAAACATTAGGGTAAAGTCTTCCGTATCTCCGATCTCTTAAAGTTATGAAATATCCTATCCCTTTTCTTCTGGTCTCATTCGTCCTGGCTATTGGAAGCTTAAGTCATGCGCTTGAAGATTCGGAATGGAGAGTCTATCGGGGTGATAGTAAGGCTAACCAGTATTCCAATCTGGCGCAGATACACGCGGCCAACGTGCATCACATCGAAAAGGCCTGGGAGTACCACACCGGAGACGCAACGGATCGGTCATCCATTCAAGTCAACTCTATCATGGTGGATGGGCTGCTCTATTTCTCCACCTTCAGCCTAAACGCGGTTGCACTGGATGCGGCCACCGGAGAAGAGGTCTGGGTGTTCAAGTCTGCCAAATACAACGAAGAGAATCGTGATCTCAAGGGACGTACGCGCGGGGTGGTTTACTGGGAGTCGGGAAACGACAAACGTATTTTCCATTTTGTGAAAAACCGGGTCTATGCACTCGATGCTGAAACAGGCCTTCCCATAAACTCGTTTGGTGAAGGCGGATTCATCGACCTTCGAAAGCATCTACGTGTCGACTACATTAAGGCATCCATCGAGGTGACCAGTCCTGGGATTGTTTATAAGAATAATCTTATCGTAGGCTCTCGCGTTCCGGAAGGCTATGAATCGACCCCAGGCGATATTCGTGCGTTTGACACCGTGACCGGAGAGTTTAAGTGGATTTTTCACACCTTACCCGAGAAAGGAGAATTTGGATACGATACCTGGGAATGGAAAGAGGGCGTGGCCTATGGCGGCGCGAATCCTTGGGGAGGCTTTTCACTCGATGAAGAAAGAGGTTGGGTATTCTGTGCGACAGGATCTCCCTCCTTCGATTTTTACGGTGGAAATCGTATAGGCATAAATCTCTTTGGCAATTGTGTGCTCGCTCTCGATGCCGAAACCGGTGAGCGGCAATGGCACTACCAAACCGTGCATCACGATCTTTGGGACTATGACAATCCCTCCGCGCCCGTATTGGCGACGGTCACCGATAAGGGTGAGAAGAAAGATGTCGTCGTGCAACTAACCAAGATGGGTCTAACCTTTGTCCTGGACCGTGATACGGGTGAGCCGGTTTTTCCTGTCGTTGAAATGCCGGTACCGCCTTCGGATATTCCCGGCGAGCAAGCCCACCCGACTCAACCGATACCGCTGCTTCCGCCACCTCTCAATCCCTTGCAGGTTACAGAGGCCAACCTCAACAAGTTGACTCCTGAAATGCATACGCTGGCTCTGGAGAAGTTTCACAAATTAAAAGCCGGACCCCTTTATACCCCACCGAGTGAGCAGGGCACTCTGAACATGCCAGGGACTTTGGGTGGCACTGAATGGCAGGGCGCCTCGTTTGATCCTGTTACCAATACGCTGTTTGTGAATTCACATGCGTTGGCTGGTATTAATCAATTGAAGGAAGTGTTACAGCCGAAGGCAGGTGTGAGTCTGTCTCCCGCTGAAAACGGACGCCTTATTTACCAGAAGAACTGCACGTCTTGTCACGGCTTCAGTCGGGACGGTGTGCCTCCTGTTATTCCTCCTCTTAAGAATTTGGGTAAGCCTGCGTCGGAATTGCAAGCAGTGATTCACGATGGTCGGGGACCCATGCCTGCATTCGGATATTTCCCGGATAGCGACATAGAAGACCTGGTTGCCTATGTAATGAGTCTCGACGAAGATCTGGTCGATCTTGCAGAAGATTCTGTTGAGACGCTTTACCTCGCGGCAGGGTATCACAATTTCACGGACAAGGATAAAACCCCGCTCACAGCACCTCCCTGGGGAACGATGAATGCAATCGATCTCTTGAATGGGTCGATCTTGTGGCAGGTTCCGTTGGGTGAGTATCCGCATCTTGTGAAACAGGGTATCCGCAACACGGGGACACCGAACTATGGCGGTGCTGTTGCTACAGCTGGAGGAGTGGTGTTTGTTGCCGGCACGGCAGATGAAAAGATCCGGGCTTTCGACAAAAATCGCGGAGAAGTTTTATGGGAGTCCCGACTCCCGGCAGGTGGCTATGCAACGCCTACCGTTTATCAAATAGACGGAAAACAATACGTCGTTATCATCGCCGGTGGTGGAGGTAAGAACGGGACGAAGTCAGGAGATTCGATTGTGGCGTTTGCGCTACCCGACAATTTTGAGTCTCTGGATTTGGTTAGCACCGATAGCGATGATGCAGAGTGGATAGAACTCTTTGATGGCAAAACTCTGGATGGTTGGGTTCATATGAATGGCTCCCATGACTATTCTGTAGAAGATGGGACTATTGTTGGGCGCACTTATCCTTGGAGTCAGAATTCATTTCTCTGCACAAAACAGCAGTTCGATAATTTTGAACTCGAGGTGGAAGTCATCGTCGACGACACGACGAATCAGGGGATCCAATTTCGTTCGCGCGTTAAATCAGAACCAACCGGCACGGGTTATAGTAATTTAGTAGGTCGCGTCTGGGGACCCCAGTTGGAGATCCGTCAGTTTCAAGGAATGAAAAACCCGACCACGGGTTTTATTTACGGAGAAGCGATGAACACACGTTTTCTATCTGGTGATATTTACCCCAAAGGCCATCACCATTACGTTGATAAATCCTGGAACAAGCTGCGCATCGTCGCTGAAGGTCCACGACTTCGAACCTGGGTCAATGGCACGCTCATCGATGATGTAACCCACGAAGGCGCCTACAAAACTCATCCACACGGATTCGTTGCCCTGCAAATACACGGAATGAATGATGGCCGGACCTACGAAATGGGCTGGCGAAATATCCGCATCCGCCCATTGCCGAAACGTTAAGACATTGCAGCAGTGGGGGAGGCTCGGTTTTCCTTCATCGCAATTTCCTTTGCCCCACGCCTCTCGCCCTGCATTAACTTCCTGCTTGAATCACGAGAATTGGCCTTCTAGTTTATTTGGACTCAGTTTCAGGTTCTATCATCTAGATTCCCTGACACTATCTTTCGTAAAACAGCGCATGAGATGGTCTAGACTCGTTTGCGGCCATTTTATTACTATTCTCCAAACTTCCATCTCGAATCTTCCAGCTAATTCTCCTATTTCAACTCTTAGCTCTCTCCTCTTTGCTTTAAGCTCATCCCATGCTCCGCGCCTTCAGCCGCATTCGTAAAACTCTGATTAATGAGGGAAAGACATCCCGCTATATTCGCTATGCCTTGGGGGAGTTTCTGCTCATCGTAGCCGGTATCCTGGTGGCTTTACAGATTCAGAACTGGAATGAGGGAAGAAAGCTGGACCATGACCGCCAGGAGTTGATTGAGAATTTGAAGGCGGATTTTCAAACCAACCTCATGCGCCTGGAGGAAATCATCCCTGTAGGGGTCAATAGCCTTGAAAAAACAAAACTTTTTCTGGGAATCGCGGGTGGAGATAATAGTGACCTCTCATTGAACGAATTGAAAACGTTGGCAGGAGAAGCCTACGGCGGTTTCCGCTTTCGCCCAACCTTGCCAGCGTATGAGGCGGCAATTACGACGGGGTCAATTGGACTTATCGGGAGTCCTGAGTTAAATAAATTGTTTATTCAATTTAAGCAGAGTGACGATACCTTTCAGGTAACTACAAACTTTTCCTTTCAGGAGGCAAATCTTGGAGGAGGCACAGAACTTCGGAAGCAGTTGGGTAGTTGGGAAATTATGGGGGAATTTAGACTTCCTAACCCTCCTGAGGCTTTCAACCTTTCCACTCAGGAATACCGAAATTTTATAGCTCAAAAGGAAGTCTATGCCATTTTCGAAAACATGCTGGTTTTTCACGCCCTTAAGCTCGCGGCACTTAATGAAATGAAAAACACCACGGAACAAATTCTCACCGCCCTCGATGCCCTAGAATGAGCTTACTATCTCCCCTTTGTTTCTGAATTAGCGTCCTAAAAAGAAGAATTGATTACACTACGAAGAGGCTGGTTGATGGTCCTGGTGGAAGGAGCCCGTAGGGCGACTGGAGCCTGGACCATCAACCAGCGAGGGGGTTAAAGAAAGAGCATCATGAAAAGTAATCAATCATCCAACGAATCGGAATCTAAAAACCCGCGCAAGGCTCGGCGTTTTCTCACTGCGGAAAAGAAATACCAGATTTTTCTGGAAGCGCAGGATGTCAACAAGCCTGTGGGCGAGATACTACGACGGGAGGGCCTCTATTCCAGCGATCTGGTGCGAATCCGCAACCAGGTCAAAGAAGGCGCTTTGCAAAGGCTGCAAATAAAACCCGGGCGCAAACAGGAAAGCATCCGTTTGGAGGCTTACCAAAACCTCAAGGAGGAATTGGAACAGAAGGAACGTGCTTTGGCCGATCTTTCCGTGGAATTGGCCATTCTGCGAAAAAAAACGAATGGGGGTTCGTGGGAACGATAAAAGGCAAGCACCTCTCAGAGCTAATCAAAGTGCAGATTTTAACCTTGATAGACACCAGCCAGGACCAGGGAGTAACGATTCAACAAGCCTGTTCGGTACTGCTTATTTCGTATCGAAGAGTCATGCGTTGGAAAGCAATAGCTCGCTCGGGTTTGGTTTTGACCGACCACAAGCCCGGGCCCACAGAAGCTTTACACCGGCTCTTATGGGATGAGATTGAGCAGGTAAAGCATATGGCCGGTCAGGAAGCCTATGCCGATCTTTCTCATCGCATTTTAGCGGTGACGGCTTGGGAGCAGGGGCTTTTCCATGTTTGTTTCTCATCGGTTTACCGCATCCTCAAAAGGTTCGATATGATGCAAATGCGAGCGCCTGGAAGGCATCATAACGGCCGTTCCGTGGCTCCGTTCAGAAAGGAGATCACCGGCCCGAATCAGCGCTGGTGTTGGGACGTGAGTTATCTGCCGACACTGGTCAGAGGTGTTTTCCTGTATTTTTATCTACTCCTGGATGAGTTTTCCCGCAAAGCCCTTCAATGGCGTATCAGTTGGCAACACACCGCCGCGGAAGGCGGCTTGCTCATCGAGGGAGCCCTGGGTGATGAAAACATCCTCGATTTGCCCGAATCACAGCGGCCGGAAATCCTCAGCGACCGGGGACGTCAGATGAAAGCCAAGTCCATCAAACGCTTGTGTGAAGACCATCAGATGCCACAGATGTTTGCCCGCCCGCGAACCCCCAACGATAATCCCTTTGCGGAATCGTTTTTCAGCACCGTGAAAAGAGCACCGCAGTATCCCGGTTTCTTTGTCGATGACCAACAGGCCAAAGAATATATGTGCAAATACATTGACTGGTATAATCACGAGCATTACCACTCGGCCATTGATTATGTGACTCCTCAACAGGCTCATCTCGGCTTGAGGAAAACTATCGTCGAACGAAGAAACCACAATAAACAGATTCAGCGAGTAAGGCGCCGCCGAATAAACCAACAAATAATAATCAATCCGTTAACAAAAATATAGATAGAATCAGCCTCTTGTTTGTAGTGTAATTGGTCTCGATTTTAGGACATTAATTGAAAAACGCGGCGATCTCCAAGCTTCCATCTCCAATCTCCTGGCTAATGCTCCCTTTTCAACCCTTAGCTCTTTCCTCTCAGCTCTAGGCTCATCCTATGCTCTCACAGATCAGAAATACCGGGAATTGATAGCCCCAAAAGAGGTGTACGCCATGTACGAAGCCATGTTAAATTTCCACTTGTTAAAGTTCGAGTCACTCATTGAGTCAAAACAAACCACTGAACACATCCTCGCCGCCCTTGAATCACTAGAATAAACATTATAAATCACCACGAAGGACACGAAGATTTTCTGGAAGCATGCTGTTGTTTTAGTAGCAAGGGTGGTGACACCATTGACACATCTATCGACCATGCTTACAGATTCTTTTGTGTAGGAGTGGAGCTTGCTCCCGAATTTGAAAGTCTCGGATGGACGAATCGGGAGCAAGCTCCTCTCATGCTATTAAAGAATATCTCTGTTTGAGTGCATAAAAGAATAACTACGCTATTCTCTTTTTTTTCAAATCTCCTTGCTCCAGACTCTTTGCTCTAAGTTCATTCCCATGCTCCGCTTCTTCAGAAAAATACGCCAGAACCTTCTTCAACAAGGGAAGGTGTCACGGTACCTTGCCTACGCCCTAGGCGAGATTCTCTTGATCATGATCGGTATTTTCCTGGCCTTGCAGTTGAACAACTGGAACGACCGTAGGTTGGACCAGATTGAGGAACAGGAAATCCTGGCCAGATTATTGATAGAAGTACAAACGCCTTTGGATATTTTTCAAGGCGTTTGACTGGTACAGAAAAGAAACAAGAGGCGCTGAAGCGGGTGGCCCTTGCGTTGAATGGTCAACCTATCGAGGACAATAAAGCATTTCTATTAGATATTGCACAGGGGACTGCATTTCCTTGGGGTCAACCGCCTCATCAAAGAGTCACGTTTGAAGAGTTGCAAAGCTCGGGTAAACTGGGACTCGTGCACAATACGGCTCTGAGGGAAAGTATTATAATATACTATAGTGGGTTCGCTGCCACCGAAGATCGCTTGCGTGAGAAAGTAGGTGAATATTCTGATGTTTCCTTTGGCCTGATTCCATCATCGACGGGGGGAGCTACTGTTGATATTGATTTGGAATTGTCTGAGAGCCGATATGCTTCCCTGGCTCAGTCGATTCTGGATTCGGATTTACATCTCCACATCACCAGAGAAGAAAACCGGGCAAAGGATCTTCATTCCAGTTGGATATCGCGCCAAGAAAGGGGAATTCAATTAACCGCAGAAATCGAAGCCGAACTAGCCAAGTAAGCCCATGTTTTCTATAAAAAATAACAACCACTGATATCACTGATGAACACTGATAATTTTCAAAATCATCCATTCCTGAACTGTACCATAAAAAGATTCAGCCTTTCTCCTTTAGCCTTTAAATAATGCTCTTCATTTTCCGTAAACTCCGCCGCTCCTTCTTCCTCCCCGGAAAAGTGAGGACGTATGTTGCCTACGCGATTGGCGAGATCTTTTTGATCGTAGTAGGTATCCTAATTGCTGTGCAGATTGGCGAGTGGAACCAAGCCCGAAAAGACTACGCCGAAGAGACGGCTATTCTGATTCGGTTGAAAGCTGATTTTGAAGAGAATCGGGAGTTGTTGAAGGATCAGGGGGAATACAACAAGCAAATTTCTGAAGGTCTAATAAATCTATTAGCGGTTATCAGTCCACAACCGGACGTTGTGCCAGAAGAAGTAATGGTGAGTGGCATGATTAGCTTGGCTCGGATTCCATTTTACAATCCCCAGACCAGTGAAATGGACTCTCTGACCTCATCAGGAAAGATGGTACTCATCAAGAATGAGAAACTGAGTCGCAACTTGAACACCTGGGAAGCACTCCTTGATAAAGCTGAATCACACCACCAAAGACTGAGAGAAATTTCAATCAGAAGTGAAGAGCGCTTTTCTGGGATCTGGCATTGGAAGAACCACGATCCTCATTGGGGTCCTGACCCTGGGCCAAGTCATTTTTCTTATGATCAACAAGCACTCCTTGCAATGCCTGAACTGGAATCCGCCGTCTATCTCAAGTTGGATTCTAATTATTACAATTCTGACTTCATTACTCGACTGTCTGACCTTCAACAATCCATCCTCGATCTCATCGACACCGAGCTAGCGAGTCGGTAAGGCTATGGTCCGGTTATTTTCAATCCCAGTATGGTCGTTCCTCGGAACCATCTACGATCTTCAAATTTCTATCGCCCAATAAATGCTTTTCATCTTCCGAAAACTCCGCCGCTCCTTCTTTCTCCCCGGAAAGGTCAGAACCTATGTTGCTTATGCTATTGGCGAGATCCTGCTGATCGTCGTCGGTATCCTAATCGCTGTGCAGATTGGTGATTGGAATCAGGACCGTAGGGATCGAAACGAGGAACGGGAAATCCTTGGAAGAATCTACGATGAACTCGGAATCAATATAACAACCATGTCGAACGGGCTCCAAGGGGATCCGATGTGGATTGAGAGGATTGACCGGGTGATTGCAGCCTTTGATGGAGAACCGATAGAGGATAACATAGCTTTTCTTGAAGATGTTGCAGGCGCCGGTGCCCATACTATCAGGAAGCAGATTAATTCTAGCTACGTAGAGTTTTTGGGCAGTGGTAGGCTTGGCCTTATTCAGAAGGTGGAACTCCGTAAATCGATTATCGATTATTACGATGATTTGGATCAGCAAGAACAGCGTGTCGAAAAGCGTACCGGCAAATATCCAAGCCTTATCTATAAACTTATTCCTCTCATGGACCGAACTAATACCGACACGGGGGTTAGAGAAGACCTCAGCGATGAACAGTATGCCATGTTGGTACAGACCGTTCTGAATGCCGATCTCCGTAGTCATTTGCTCCATGAAAGGAATCGGAGCGTATTTATTAGTTCGATGTTTAAAAAGAAAGTGAAGGCCGCCAGCGAAATTCAGACCATGATCCAAACCGAACTAAACCAGTAATCAACACAACCACCGATTACTGATGAACACTGATAATTTTCAAAATCATTCATTCATAAAAATATTCAGCCTTTAGCCTTCCTCCTTTAGCCTTCAAATAATGCTCTTCATCTTCCGTAAACTCCGCCGCTCCTTCTTTCAACCCGGGAAGGTGAGAACGTATGTAGCCTATGCCCTCGGCGAGATTGCTCTAATAGTAATCGGTATTCTAATCGCAGTCGAAATCAGCGACAGGAATCAGGTGAGGAAGGATCGGGCGGAGGAGCAACAGTTGCTCGCTGCTATTAGCGACGAAGTGAGCCAATATATTTTTTATGTAGAAACCGGTATTCAACGCGGGGAAGAAATCAAAGCTGCGAGCGAGCGATTGATGATGGCTATGAAAAATCCGTCCATTACCGCAGACACGGCTCAATTGGATCAGGATATTTCGGACGTCCTATCCATTCGCTGGTTGAGCGGTGCAGGACAAACCACCAGTATTTATGACGTGCTGGCACAAGGAGGACAATTGAGACTTATTTCCTCGAAAGATCTCCAGAAACAATTGAAGAGATTAAAAACAAATTTTGGTTATCTCCTGAATTACGAACTCCTTCAGGCCTCCTTTGTGGATAACCAGTTGAGCCCATTTTTAAATAAGTATATCAATCGATTGGCGCTTACGGGAGAAGCATTGGAAGTTGACCCCGCACTCTACGATAGTCCCTTCACTACCGATCGCGAAGCATTGCTAAAGAGTAGAGAGTTTTCAAATCTGCTGACTGAACTTATTAAACATACCAGATCTCTTCTAAATTCAAATAGAAGACTTTATGATTCCTTAAACCAGATTGATACATTGGTGATCGAAGGAAACCCGTCTCTTGAACCCCACACATTTGAAAGAGTTGATTATCTTCCGTAAACCTTCCCGAACCAGTTTCATCTGCCTTTAGCAAACTGACCCCATGCTCTTTATCTTCAGAAAACTCCGCCGCTCCTTTTTTCCTCTTCGCCAAAAAGAAGGCTCCGCGGGACACGTCCTGCCTGGAAAAGTAAGGACGTATGTAGCTTATGCCATCGGAGAGATCGTTCTTATCGTGGTGGGTATCCTAATCGCACTGCAAATTGGCGAGCGGAACGCAGGCAGAAAGGACCGGGCGAAAGAACTGGATATATTAAGAAGCCTGGCAAAGAATCTGGAAATCAATATCCAAACGTTTGAGGCTAATATCGAAGCTCTTCATGATTATAATAAATCGAGTGAGATTGTCCTGAAAACGCTTGATGAAAAGCTGCCCTATACCGAAACCCTGAACGTCCATTTTCACAAGGCACGAGTTTCAAAAGATGAACGGTTTATTTCTCAAACCGGATATGAGCAATTTAAGAATGCCGGATTCAGCATTGTTCGTAACGACCGTTTGAAAGACGAAGTCATTGGGCTCTTCGAGTCTACTTATCCGAGGAATCTTTTAGATTATGACCAGGTCAATAAGGAATACGTTCCCGTGGTCGATCATATCGTGCCGCTGTTCATTTATGCGGGAGATTCAAAGGGATTAGAACCCGTAGATTTTGAGGCACTGTATGATGACAATTATTACATCAATTGGATTAGAGCCTATATGAAAGGAAGGAAAGATCTGATAACAATTGAAACGGACGTATCCAGCGAAACCCAGAAAGTTCTCAACCTCCTACAGGCAGAACTAAACAAGAAATAATACGTAACCACTACCGAACGAAGTAACACCCTGCCAATGAACACTTCACGAATGAAATGAGAAGGCCTGACAATGTACACGAATGAGTTATTAATTGAATACTGTCATGGTTGCTTTCCTCGTCAAAATCGATTTGGTCGATTACATCAATGTCATACCGAGGATCTTGGATTCTTATTCGATTCGTGTGCATTAGTGTCCATTCGTGGTTAACTCCTTTCCTTTAATAAATGCTCTTCATCTTCCGCAAGATCAGACGCTCCTTCATTCTGCCTGGGCAACCTGATAAATAGGATTAAAAAATTGAGTGGAAATTGTAACTTGATCTCAGTCCGGTAAGAACATAACTTTATCAACATGGGATTTGCGGAAATCAAAGAAAATGCTAAAGACCTTTCGGAACAGGAACGAAGGGAACTTGTTGCTTATCTAGTGCATCTTGAGCAAACTGCGGATCCAAATTACTTGGATAAAATTACCCGAAAAATAGACGAGTCGGAAAAGTTTGCCAGGTGGGACGAAGTCAAAGGCGAATTTGACGACGATTGATGGAACCATTTGAGCTTTTGCTTCATTTGGATGCTCTGGAAACCTTGCGAAAGGTTCGAGGAGAAAATCGAAAGCAAATTGTTCGGTTTCTGTCGGTTTTACCTACCAATCCCTATCTTCAGCCAGATACAACCTACGAAGACCGAAAAGGTCGCATCGTGAGCAAGATTCGTATTCGTAGTTACATTCTTGAATATATTGTCGATGATCCTGTTCGGGAAATAAAGATTATCGAATTGACCAAGGTAACCAATTAATCCGGCTCAGAATTCAGCCTTCTGCGTTCAAACTTACAACTTTCACCCCATGCTATTTATCTTTCGTAAACTTCGCCGCTCGTTCTTTCTCCCTGGAAAGGTCAGGACGTATGTTGCTTATGCCATCGGGGAGATTGCTCTGATTGTAATCGGTATCCTCATTGCCCTACAGATTGGAGAATGGAACCAGGCCCGGGCTGATGAGAAACTCAAGGACAGCTACATCGCTCGTCTGATTGAAAATATTCAAAGCGACCTCGGGAGCTTCGAAATCCTAACAAACCTAAATGAAATAGGGGTTAGTTTCTTGGAGCTTCTGATGCAGGTAGCCAAAGACCCCGAGATCGTTAGGCACCGTCCGGTCGAGTTTATGGCTGCCGTTAATCGGAGGAAGACAGTGCTTCGATCGAACTTGTACACAGATACCTATCAGGACCTGCTCTCCACGGGCAATATGAGGTTGATGGAAGACGCGTTAAAAAAGGCAATTTTCAGCTACTACCATGTGAATCAACGTGTGCGAATAGGCGAGGTGGTGGAGGATAATCTTTCCATTCAATACAGTCATCTGCAACGTGGTGTTTTGACAAACGAACAAGCCAACTGGCTGCTTGATCATTATCCCCGAGTAAATAAAATACATATGGAAGTGATCAGGGCCGAGACTTACGATGGTGAATCCGTCGTCGAATCAGCCTACCGCCTACAACGGAAAACAGAATTGGTCCAGATATTGCCAGAAATGAAAGCGATTTTCTCTAATGGTCTCCGGAATGTCATCATCCAAGAGAGAGAGGCTAACCAACTCCTGGAAGCCTTACAGGCAGAACTCGAAAACTAGCGCAAAAGAGGAACTCCGAATTCTCCAGGACATGGCGAATGAGCTTCAGTTTTACCGGTTTCTTCATAACGGCGGGAGCAAGCGAATGGGCGAAGTTTTAACCGCTGCGGAAGACTTGCTTTTGTGGATCAGTCATCCCGAAGATAGACCGGAAGAAGACAAAATAGCTCTGGAAGTGCATAAGCTGACATGGAACTGGATGTCCCGCAGGTCGAGCTCGATGTACGACACGCTCAATAGCTCGGGTGAATTCGACCTTATTTCGTCGCGTGAATTGAGAAAGAGCCTCTTTAACTTGAAAACTCAACAAGAGATTCTCTTCGAATTCGAAGTCCAACAATTTGACTTCGTAGACGTTCAACTGAGGCCTTTTTTAAATCGCACGACAGATCGTACAGCTATCCGCTCGGTTTATAATTCATCGATTCTCGAAACAAGCTATCATCCCTCTCCATTCACAACTTCCTATGAGGAGTTACTACGCAACCGGGAATTCGCCAATATCCTGACCGACCTTATTTATATGACCAAAAGGATTACCGATGCCTATGGAAGAATCGAAATAGACTTAGATGACTTGGATGCGCTTATAGCCTCTGAATACCCTTCCATTCGACCAGAACCGTATCTTCCTTACTAAGCAGAATGGCACAGTGAGTTTTACCTCAACATTCACCTGAATTCGTGAGATAAAATTGAATAAAAAGATGGAACCTGTTGGGGTTCAGTGGCTAAAGTAGCCT
>JAQBYJ010000077.1 GCA_027622555.1 Verrucomicrobiota bacterium | reverse complement strand
GTCGGATTTTCCGCGACTTGGAACGAGTTCAGGATGTGCTGCACCGTGTTTAGGCAGCGTTCCGCCGTGGCGCCGCCAGTGAGGTACTCGTATTCGTTCTGGAACCACGGACGCCAAGGCAGCTCCGCACGAATCTTCGCGTGAACCTCGCGGACATTTTCCGAGGGCGCGCCGATCGTGTGTACCACATAGGCGTCGACCAGCCCGGCAATCTCCAGATCGTTCATCGCTGGACCGATCTTGTTCGGAAACGCATTTTCGGTATCGGCGAAGAGCAGAATCCGCGAATCGTACTTGCGGATCGCGGAGGCCACCGCCCGATACGCGCGGACAAACGCCAGCGAATCGGGGTAGCGGCACGCCGAGTAATGCGCGTTTGAAACATGAGGTTCATTCTGCAGCCCCCACTGCAGGGTCGGAATCCCTGCGGCCCGAAGCGTTTTTATATCCGTGACCACCGCGGCGGCGAAGTCGAAGAGAAAGCGGTCAACATCACCTTTATACTCGGGATCGTTCGCGAACTCGGGGCCGAAGCAACGCAAGGTGTTGAAGGGGTCCTCGCGGCCCTTGCCGACGTAACTGCGGTTCGCCTTCCAATACGGCGCGGGCGACCAGTACTCGAACGAGAGCCCCTCGACGCCCGCGACCTGCAGCATCTCGCGCAGCTCAACGAGCTGCTCCGGCCAGCGCGGCCGCATGAACTTTTCCTCAGGGTCCAGACCGCGCCAATACAGCCCCCCGGCCAGACGGCAGTAGCGGAAGCCTTGGAGCATTTCGGTGTAAAGGCGCTGCCGCTCGGACGGAGTGAGATCGTGCGGCACCGCAACGCGGTTCTCCGGAAGGCCATGGTTGCCCGAGCCGATCGAGTCGGACTGAATCTCGAACCCGAGCCCCCAGATGACCTGCTTTTCGCGGGCGGGGTGAATTGTGATCTCCGCAGCGGAGCTTATTGCCGGATTGCACAGCGTGATCATTGCGAGAATCGCGTGTAGGCGACGGTGTACTGAGTGGGTAGAGTCCAAAAAGCGCTTAGTTTGGGTAATTCGCGGCCATCGTTTCAAAGGCTGTTCGTGATCGAAAGCACTGCGGGCCGGGTCTGTCGAGCAAGGGAAGCAGTTTCATTGGGTATTGGTTGGGTTGGCTACAGGAAACGAACTCCAAGGTGGGGTCCGTTGATAAAGACCCGGATTTCGCCCGCTTTTCAACAAGGTGCCAACCTACGCGGAACTGAACGCGTTAAGTTCCTCATCCACGTCAAACGGCCACCATTGCCCCTTCTCGAGTGTTTTCCAAAAGTGTTGATTCATCGGTTGATATTACCTCGAAAAATTGTACAGTTCGACGCTCTCACAACAAACTAAAAACTGATGAGAAGAAGTCCCCGACAATACGACATAGAGTTCAAGCGCCGAGCCGTTCAAATGATTCTCGACGGCCGCCCCAGGATGGAGGTGGCCAGAGACTTGGACGTGCCCGAAAGC
Source organism: Verrucomicrobiota bacterium (assembly GCA_027622555.1). Taxonomy (NCBI): domain Bacteria; kingdom Pseudomonadati; phylum Verrucomicrobiota; species Verrucomicrobiota bacterium. The sequence goes on along the minus strand of JAQBYJ010000077.1, from coordinate 26,759 downwards.
TGCCTCAGAAGATGGAAGAAGGGCCTGCCCGGAGAGCTTGACAAGCAAACTGCTCTTGGCGAGCCAAGAGCCAGCGAGCTCGCTGCCGAGAACGCTAGGCTCCGCAGGGAGCTCAACGCGATGACCGAGCAGCGAGACATACTAAAAAAAACGATACGCATCTTCGACGAGATGGACTCTCGAAATGGGAGGCGGTAGATATGCTGGCCAAGGAACATAGCGTAGTAGCGGTTTGCAAGGCTTTGGGGCTCGTTTTTGGCAATGAGATCCTCGAAGATGAGACGGAGTGCAGTGAATAATATCTGCATCTTTGCTGTGGTTGACTTTCTAATCACAGCCTGCTTTGTGGGCCTTAAGAATTTTAATCGAAGTGAGAAGGAATTTGTCGAATTCGACGTCGATTCGGGTGTTTCTCTGAATGCTGCTTTGAGGTTGTCGCAATCAGCTGGCCCAAATCCGAGGAAAGAGGTCATTGGCAGCACGATCCCGGGCATTGGTGGCAATTCCACCTGCTGCTCTATATCCTGGAACATCCGTAAAACAAATACGCAATCCGCGAGTTCGCTAGTGTAGGTCGTATTAATTAATGTAACTTATTTTATTGATTAGCACCATTTCAATGGATATGCTTCCTCTCCAATGAGAGTAGCCCGCAAAATCGAACTCGCCCCAGAGGAAGAAGTGAAGCTTACAGTGATCAGCAAAGGTCGGCGGACTTCGGTTCGCTTGGCCGAGCGGGCCAAGATCGTCCTGCTGGCCGCTCAGGGAAAGGAAAACCAGGAGATCGGAGAGACTCTTGGAATCACGCGGCAGAACCAACTTACAGCAGATCGCTAAGCGTTTCTTCCCCCAAATCAAGACATGTGCCATTAAACGATATCTCTTAAAATTCTCCCAATAAATTCATTCGAATTACACCTACTAACACCTACTCTAATTTTAAGTCGTTTATATTCTGATATTCGTCTTGATCTGCCATCTCCCACCATTCTTCGCTTCGATAAGCTCGGAAGAACCGTCACGATGGAAACCGGAGTTCACCGGAGAACGTTAAGCAAATTTATTCGTTTTCGTAAATTTCCTGAAGCGCATGGAAAATATCCTCCAAAGGAGGCCTTTCATTGATGTCATGCACATCGATAAACCGAATCACCCCTTCTTTATCTATGATGAAGAGCGCTCGCTCGCTCGTCCCATCTGAGCGCAAGATCCCATAACGCTGAGCAACAACTCCGTGTGGGAAAAAGTCCGAAAGCACCGGGAAACTGATACCTTCCATCGCTTTTACCCACGCATGTAACGTTGGGATATTATCTACCGTAATTCCGACAAACACCGCGTCGAACTGTTCAACATCGTCCTTTACCAAATCGTATCCCGGCCATCGGGAAGAGCATACCGGCGTCCAGGCAGCAGACACGAAACTAAGAATCACGTGATGCTTCCCTCGATAGTCAGAAAGTCTGACTCGAGAACCGTCGACAGAGGGTAGCTCAAAGTCCGGCGCCTTTTCTCCGACAGCGACGAGCAGACGACTATCAACCGGTTTAAGGATTCCGGGATCGTAAATACCTGAGATCTCATCCTCAGCGGCATTGGCGAAGATCGACCAACCGATCAACGCCGTGACTGTTATAACAGTTTTCATTTATTCGTTTTCAATAGATTAACCACCTGCTCAACATGTTCCCGCCCCAAGTAACCTTCGTTCCGGTAGGTTTCAGAAAGTTCGCCCTTATCACCGCTACGTTCCAAAACAATGATCGATGGAGTGCGTTCGACATGGTAGTAAGCTGAAACAGCCTTTTCGCGGTCACTGATACAGGGAAAGGGAAGCTTGAATTTGTCTTTAAATTTCTGTGTCTCAAAAATGGTGTCACCCGATCCGAATCCGAGAACCGGGATTTCCGTTGCCAACCCCTGGATCGATTCAGCTAGTCGTTTCATATTAGGGGCCGACTTCTGGCATACGGGACAATACAAATCGAAAACGACCAGAACCACGACGGATGCATCCACATTAGACAGAGTGAAGGTCTCCGCATCGTCAGAAATTCCACGCAAGGGTAGATTATCCCTCGCCTCCGTAACCGGAAAATGCGGCCCTTCCGCGGCTACGGCGGACGCCACGCTAAATATTAGAAACAGAATTAGAGATCGCATTCGAATCAAATCAGTGGTGAAAAGGCCACGGGGATTGTTTCCGTGGCCTTTCCCAATTTCAATATTTCCCCAAGTCGTTCATTCAGAATCTCCACGAAAATCCAAACTCAATACTTTCCTCACTCAAAGTGGATTTGATAGTAACAGGAGTTCCTGCAGGCCTCGTGCCTTGCTCAGTAATATCGTTACTCGCGGCATACATGTATGCAAGACTCAGATCAAAATTCTCTTTTATCGAATAAGTAAAACCAAAGGTTGTATGGCTTTCCACAACCGCCGGGAAACCAACAATACGGAATGTTTCGTAATAGTAGGTGGGAAACGGAATGCCTTGGACAAACTTCACGTCCGCAGGTCTCGTAGGAGTGAAAGCTCCATTCCAGCCATTATTGGCTTTCACAGGATTCTCACCGTAGTTGAAACCAACCCGTAGGAACAGTTTATCCCGAACTGCTTCGTATTGAATTCCTGCAGCATACACGGTTTGATCCTCCCAGTCGAAGTCCTTGTAGCCTTCAGCACTACCCCAGTTGATCTGCTTCACTTCAGCACTGAAGATCAGCAGATTGTCCATACCTTCCCAGGAAGCTCCAAACCCTAATTGGTCCGGTGCCTCCAGGTTCAGATCGTAGCGCGCGATTCCACCCGTGGGTGTGGGTTGGGCAATGACATTTTCATGCCTGACTTTCTGTGGGGTGGTATAGCTAAATCCAAGGGATACATTAGGCGCTGGCCGCCAAATAGATCCTAATTGAACGCCGTAGCCGAAACCCGGCGAAGAACCTGTTCCCAAGTCGAGCACTGCATAATCGACATGGACGGCTGCTCCCAATGAAAAGTTTGGGGCCGCTTGATAAGAAATAGCCGGAGCAAATTTCATGATCTGTAGACTCGTGTAGTCCCCTGCGGTAAGGGGGGGCACCTGGACCAAAAATATCTTTTTGATCAATAGCCGTTCCTCGATAATCAACGCCCAATCCACTCACGCCGTAGGCAGCGAGGCCAAAACGCCACCGTTCCATATCCTCCCCAAAAGGCAGTGACAGGCCAAACGCCGGGATCGGATAGATGTTATCCTTACTCGAGGCGCCAATCGTCTGGTTCATGCCAAATGCATTGGAAATAGACGCGTCGACACTCGGCATAAACACCGTACCTCCAAAATCCACCTGAGTGGATGGACAATAGCGCGAAAAACACATCGCTGCCGGATTGCCGAATACAGCACTGATGGCATCTTGAGGATTCGCAATCGTCACGCCTCCCATGCCTCGTGCCACCGGTCCAATAGCGATCATATTATCGCCATTCGTTGAAAAGACATTCGGGGCCGCCAGAATGACGGTCACCAAGGTTAACGTTGCTAATTTCAGTTTCATGGGGCCATCATGCATCTCATCGACTCTTAGAAAACGTTTAATGAGCGGCTCTCCACTCTCAGTATTCACAATTTGCATAAGGTCCTGTTCGAGCCTCACACAATACCGGTCGAAATCTGAAACCCGATCCAAAAGACCGCGAGACTCTCGACCCTTAAGATTAAAACGAATAGCACCCGTTGCATAATTATTTAGTACCTCAAAAAAATACCGGTGGGGTTTGTCGTTGTAGATACCAGGATCGGCACCAAACAGTTTCTTCGTGAGAAGGTATCGGAGTGAGATTATATTCCGGCACCTTTCCGAATCCTTCCCGAGTAATTTAGCGAACTTTTTGAACCAGTCATTTCGAATCTTCCTGAATGGTCTATAGTGCAGCTCCAGCTGGAGCAGGATTTCATCAAGAAATACAGAGGCAGTCCGTTCTTCTCCCATCCCATGACTGCAAAACAAATGAAAAGCCATTCCTGTTGGCAGTGCCTCGACTATGCGACCAATCGCTTCATCCAGAGCCAGGTAGATTTCCTTCAAAGGATCCCCGACTTCAGCTCTTACAACCGGATCGTGATCGACATGACTCTCATCATGCACATGCCAACTCATATGCCCCATGTCATGAGTTTCATGGTAAACACAATAACAGTAATCCCAACGCTCGTCTTTCAACCACGTCGTAATCAGATCTGTCTTCGACCGGATTCGGTCTTTAAGCGCATCCTGCATTTCCAAAAGTTCGTCTGGTGTCTCAGGTCTATTGTCATCACAAGGGCAAGAAGAGTCCGATCGACTGATGGGATTCATTCCATACTTTTCCCGGATACCGACGGCCAACTCAGAGGGTGAGGTTTGCAACCAGGTATCGCCGGTTCTGACGTGCGTCATCCAATCGACCACCTGTCTGCCGTTAATGTCGTCAACCAAAGGAACATAAGGGGGATCTATAACCATCACCCGATACCCGGCCTTACTCAATCTTTCCCAAAAATAGGCACACTGATTCTCATCCAGACTCATTCTCCTACGATTGTAGCGATCGGTCTCAAACAGATTAAACCCATCGTGCAATCCACGCATGTCCACATCGGCCACCATGTTAAAGCAAGGCCAGAGGCTTCCTGCTTCAAAGCCGAAAGGATTCTTCACCCGCAATCTCTGAGAACGCTCCATGAGGGCCTTAAAGTGCGGCATCTCTCCTTGCTTTGCCCACTTTTCACACAGTCGAAAATCAGCCGAATCAAGACCCAGGATAAATACGGGATTACTATTCATGGTTCAAAAGGAGATATCTGGATGATGACTTAAGTCTTAATTATTCTACCTACTTTGGATTGAGGAGCAGGACAACAAAACACTATGAACAAATCAAATATTACCAACTAGTAAAAGTCTCAGATTTTCAACGAAACCCCCAATTACCAAAATTTTATAAAACTATCCTATTTGGAATACCCCTGAAAAGTCAGCTCAGAATCCTTTTCTAGCAGATACACGACAGATAACCGTTGCAGACATCCTCCCTATTCATTTACCCAATACCGTATTAATACTACCCTAATTTACGTTAAATAACTACTATGAAGAACACCCTGACTCTAATTATTGGCGCCCTTTTGCTTTGGAATGACGTATTCGCTCAATCGGCGTTCCCTGGCGAACGTGGCAAAAATCTGGATATAGCGACTCGCGAAGATATCTGGGACCGTGAACCGAATGGCTTTCTGGAAGAATTTGTGCGTGTGGACCGCGATAAAGTCATCGCTTTTGCGATTTACACCCAACAGGCGGGATCCTTGAAAATGACGGCTCAGCTGTTTCCGCTGAAGCCGAACGAAAAACGGGAAGTGGCTCTCGAATTTAAAAAAGACGAAGAGTGGAAAAAAGCAAAGACCGCCAAGGTCAATTACCCCGGTTGGTACGCCCATTTTCGCATCGATAACTGGGACGGCAGCAAAGACGTTCCCTACCGTGTAACCCACTCTGGAGGAGCTACATTCAAAGGTCTGATCCGCAAAGATCCGGTTAACAAACAAGAGATCGTAGTCGCATCCATGTCCTGCAACTCAAGTCGCGACCGCGGTGACCGCGAATCCATCGTCGCCAACGTTCGGGCTCACGATCCGGACCTCCTGTTTTTCGCAGGTGACCAAAGCTATGACCACCGGGAACTCACTGCCGGCTGGACTTGGTTCGGTTTTCTTTACCGTGACATCATTAAGGACCGCCCAACCATCACGATCATCGACGACCACGACATCGGACAAGGCAATTTCTGGGGAGAAGGGGGTATCATTGCTGATGCGACGGATGGAAGCTCAGGTGGTTATTACTATCCTCACGAATACATCAAAATGATCCATGAGCAGTCTACCTGGCACCTTCCCGATCCATTCGACCCCACGCCTATTGAACAAGGCATTCAAGTTTACTACACAGACGTAAAGGTAGGAGAAGTCAGTTTTGCCGTGATCGAGGATCGTAAGTTTAAAAGCGGCCCAAAGGGAAAAATTCCCGAAATGGGCCCGCGCCCTGACCACATCAATGATGAGAGCTACGACCGTAATACGGTCGACCTGCCCGGACTGAAACTACTCGGTGACCGTCAGCTTCACTTCCTCAACGAATGGTCGCAAGACTGGGAGGGTGTGGAGATGAAAGCGGTGCTTTCTCAAACGGCCTTTACAGGAGCCGTTCACCTACACGGGAGTTTTGACAATGGCCGTTTACTGGCTGACCTCGATAGCAACGCATGGCCCCAGACCGGCCGCAACAAGGCATTGACGGCCATTCGCCGAGCGTGGGCTCCTCATTTGTGCGGTGACCAACACCTCGCCGTAGTGGTGCAACATGGTATAGAGAACCACCGTGACGGGCCTTTCGGATTCACGAATCCCGCATTGGTAAACACCATCTACGGTCGCTGGTGGTGGCCCGAAAACGGTGAAGCGGGCGGCGGGACACCTATCGACAACGAGCTGGAATGGACCGGTGACTACCTTGACGGTCTAGGCAATCGTATGACTATGCACACCTACGCTAATCCCAATTTCAAGAGCATGAACGAGGCCCGTGATTTATCAGCTCAAGGAGGAGAAAACAACCTTGAGGATGGCTACGGTGTCGCTCGCTTCAACAAGGCGACCCGCACAATCACCTTTGAGTGTTGGCCTCGGTTCGGCGATGTCACGAAGCCAGGAGCAAAACAGTACACCGGTTGGCCGCTGACTATTCGTCAGGAAGACAATGATGGACGCGAAGTCTACGGCTACCTTCCAGAATTGGTGTTTGAAGGCATGAATGATCCCGTCGTTCAGGTGATTGAAGAGGGCTCTAAAGAAATTCTCTATACTGTTCGTATCCAAGGAAACACATTCCTACCGAAGGTGTATTCAAACGGAAAATATACCGTGAAAGCTGGGAAAGACCGTCCGGATGGCTTCAAGAAAACCGGACTCAAACCAACCGCGAAAAAGATCAAGGTTAAGCTCTAGTTAGCGACCCCAACGATAAATCATTTCCAAAAGAGCGGCCTCGGTGGGCCGCTCTTTCGCTATCTGAATCTCTCGCTCAGATCTGCCAGGTTAAGGCCCAGCAGATCTTCAGTCACAAGGTCCGCGTGAGAGAAATCCATGGAACGGGTGATGGCATTCGGCACGGCAATACACCAAAGACCAGCTTCCTTAGCTGCGAATGACCCGTTGTATGAATCCTCCAAAGCCACTGCCTCTTCGGCATTCACATGCAATCGCTTCAAAGCTTCCAAATACAGGTCGGGAGCCGGCTTCGCATTAGGGGCGTCACCATGACAGATAAAATCTTCGAACAACTCACTCGCACCTCGACTCTCTAAATGGGGAAGAACCCAGTGATGCGGAGAACTCGAAACCACCGCACGTCTCCAGCCTCTCGATCGTGCCTGGTACAACAACTCCAGAACTCCCGGCTTAATTTCCATATCACGTCCGAGACCCCGTTCATATTCCCGACGTTCCGGATCGATTCTTTCCCAATCTGGAGGACTACCCAAACGTTCCTCCAGCAAAGGTCGTGGAGATTTATCTGTGCCCACGATACGCTGAAAATCTTCGAGTAAATAGTCCAACCCATGGCTCTCAAACACCCACTTCCAGCCTCCGTAACAAGCCACTTCGGTGTCCAGTATCAGACCATCAAAATCAAAAAAAATCGCGCGTAGCTCTGTCATAGATTATCTGTTAAAAGAAAGCTTCAGGTGACTTCGAAAACGATCCACCAGAATCAGCTCCTAAATCCTCGCTACTCACTCTTTATTTATTAATTCACTCTGCGGTACCGCAAAATCACCTGGGTTTACCCAACCGGCTTGAACTGGCTCACCCGCCATATAACGTTCATAGAAATTTTGCTGCATCGGATCGGAAAAACGGAAGTCCTCGTACTCGTAGCCCCGTCCAAACATACGACGGTCGCCCTGCAAAGCCAGGTCGCGATACATCTTCGCACCCATTTCTCGCTTCAGTTCTTGATTCCCTCGTGTCGCCAGGTTCCGAATACAGTCAGGGTCCTCTACGATATTATAAAACTCCTCGGGAACCCGTTTGCCGAAATTTGTCTTCCACCAATGAAGGCTGTCCGGTTGGGATCGGCCTTCTAAAATCAAGGTCTTGGTCGCTCCCCCATCGGTATTGAGGTAGCCTGTCTCCGGATTTCCCGATGGCCAGCGGTCCGGTTCAAAGTTCCTCAGGAACAAGTAGTCGCCCTGGATGATTCCGCGAATGGGATACCCTTGATTATTGGGCCGGCCAGCGTCATGCCGCTCTTTCCCGACCAGCAGATACTCCCGAAAGTCTTCCGGGTATTTCACAGCGTTTCGGAAAATCGGAAAAAGACTCTGCCCGCTCACAGGCTGCATGCCAACGGACTCAGCGGTGACGCCCGCAATCTCTAAAAAGGTCGGTACAAAATCAACAAAACTGACCAGGCTCTCCACCGTGCGACCCGGCTTTTTTATCCCGGCCGGCCAGGCTATAGCAAGCGGCAGGTGATGAGAGATCTCGTAATTATTTCCCTTGGATCGGGGAAAAGGCATACCGTTATCTGAGGTGACAAGCACAACGGTGTTTTCCAACAAACCGCGCCTTTCCAACTCACTCAGCATACGGCTCAAGTGACGATCGAAGTGTTCGATTTCAAAGGCGTAGTCCAACATATCATTCCGAACGATTTCATCATCCGGCCAATATCCAGGAACCCTATCGACATCATCAATCGACTTTCCTCCCTTGGCGACGCCGGCACCGTATTCATAACGCCGGTGGGGTTCGTGGCCTCCATACCAGAAACAAAACGGTTTACTCTCGTCCCGCTGCTCGACGAACATTTCAAAATTTCCAGCGTAATCTTTGTTGCTCATTGCACCAGCCGGAGGTGTCTCGGTCTTTCCAGTGAACTCGGGACCTACTAGTTGCCTGGGTTTCCCATGCAAAGTCCCGGGTAAGCCTGGGCTCCAACCCTTGCCAGTGAATCCGGCTTCGTAGCCTGCATCCGGCATCGCTTCCATAATGGTCTTAAACTCATCGGGCCAAAAGAAAACATGGTTGGCCGCTTCTTCCAATTCCCAGGAATACCGGCCAGTCAAAATAATGGCGCGAGAAGGAGCACATTTGGCATTCGGCGTGTATGCGCGGGCAAAAAGCAGTCCCATCTCTGCAACCCGGTCGAATCCCGGAGTATTGACCCAGTCACTGCCATAGGCACTGGCATGCGGAAACGACTGGTCGTCAGATATTGCAAAAAGAATGTTGGGCCTGTCCTGAGCTTGTCGAATGGGGCGAGCTGCTCCGGACAAACTGAGCCCCAATGAAATTGTGGTGAGGATTAAGAAAATAGAATGCTTCATTAAATAGCGTGATGTTAAATACAGCTTCGCAAAGAAAAGTTGTCCAAACAATTCTCAGGAACCCAAATAAAGAGGGACAACAATAGAAAGAGAATCGTCATGCCAAACGACGCGGTTCCATGGGACTGATCTGAAATCCTGAGTGACCAATAATTCCTTTTTTCTGAAAAAGCACGGATAGGGGCAAGTTTATGGACTGTTGGGCTATAAAAAGTTTGGCTACGGTGGAGTTGCTATCGGAGAGAACGGGCAATGCAGAAACTGGAAAATTGACTCTGTTACTCTCTCCCCTGAAAGCGTTATCATGCTTCAGCCCTCTAACGAACCACCGTTCCTTTTTCAGTTCTCGTGATAATCACCAGCCAGTCATCGTGGTGGTCATAGGGTGCCGGACCAATGTGTGATAAGTGCGCCCTATCGACTACAATCTCATCGATACTTGCCACATTCCGCCTTGGGTAGCGTTCGCGAAGTTCTGAACCCGACAACGGCCCCTCACCTGTCCTGGGATTAAACCAACGTACCTCGTATTTCCCATAGTATTCCCGCAGGTCTATGGTAGCGTCTTTCCACTCCTTGAAATAGACGGCGTATACCTTTCCATCGTCAGCGAGACAGTAAGCGTCATCGGTATCGGTACTGAGAAGGTGATTACGGGGATGCATCTCGGCGAGCGGGAGCGAACCCATAATTTCAATGGAGTAACGAGCGACATCCCAAAACTGATCCCGACTACGCCAATCCTGGCAGGTCAGGTCACTATGTGGTCTCTCATATCCAAAATACCACTCCACTCCGGAACTACCAGCCATGAGACTTGGGTACAGAGCCCACTTGCGCATGATACCCTGATTATTCGGTGACTGATCGTCTGGCTCCAGTCCCTGCCAGGCCACTCCAACCTCATCGATAAAGACAGGCCATTCACGACCTGCGGCACGAGAGCGCTCGATCCACTTGGTGGTCTGTGGGTAAATCACAGTGTAATCGTCCCGGGTCTGAACACTGAGCATTTCAAAAGTCGGATGTCCGAGCATGGGTTCATAAAGTACATCCCAGGCATAAGGAACAGTGTGTAATGCCTTCGGGTGATTGTAGGGATCGTGCGTCGCGAAATAATCACAAAAGGCTTTCACCTGCTCGACGGTATTGGTGTTCTCTTCACCGAGATTCCAGAACAATGCCGGATTATGCGCAAAGCGGGCGATCAGTTCCCGGTAGTACATTTTTCGCTCTGGTCCGAGATCGCCTCCATCGTGAAGTTGGTCATTTTCGCGCTCCTGCGTGACCACATTCAGGGCAATGCCCTTGCGCGTCATTTGCTCGAATACGATTTCCCACTGGTCGAGTTTGCTGCAATCGAAACGAAAGCGTTCATCATAATCGGTGTAAGGCCAAACGTCTTCACCATCGCCGATAATGTTCTGGGTGAGAAAGTAGATGACATTCATCCCCTTCGAAGAAAGGTAGTTCACTGCGCCAATGATTCCTTTGCCTTTCCCTCTACGCCAGGTGGGATCTCCTTCTTCCCAATCCTGAACGTGAGGTGCCCAATTCTTTAGGAACTGCTTGTTTGGATTGTGCGAAAAGGTAGAATCGAAATCCTCAAATCCAAGAAAGTTCTCAGGGCTATCAGGTCCCGCCTTAAGGAAAATCTTTCCGGTTCCAGCAAACCTGAGGTATCGATCACCCACATAGTCGAGGCGCCCGTCCCCACGGAAATCAGGAGCAGCTTTATCGGTTTCGGCAATTTGAAACGTTCCGGAACTGTCATCGAATGAAACCGGACTCCCTGCATTCACATCATCCGAAATAGCAATCCGGGTTCCCTGACGAAAGGAGGCTCGAAAACTCCAATCGCCTGCCTTGTCCGGCGAGAAATGAACCCTCCACTTGTTTCCGCTGTCCGCACCCGTTTGCCCGGCATTCCCGTCGGCGGCATAAAAGCCAGGGACATTGAACCTGTGATCGCCATTCGTAAATTCCACCTGCAGCCGGTAATCCGTAAATGGATTTACATCCGCTTCCTCATTCGTCGAAGGACCGTCGAAAGTTAGCGTTACCCGATGCCACTTCTTCAGTTCACCCTCCACTGAATATTTTCCGTAGGTATCAGAAAAAAGTATACCGATACATAAAAGCGTGAAAACGATAGGTGTTTTTTTCATAAAAGATAATTCGAATAAGGTAAGAAGTTTAGTCAGGCACTTGAAGGACAATCCGGCGGTAATCTACCAACGGCACCTCTGGACTTTGATCCCAGGCCTCCAGGATCAGGTGAATGTCCCTACCACTTGCGTCGGCGGGGACAACAAATAAAATGTTTGAGGAGGTGGCATTTTCCAGCGAGAGTTGTTTACCATAAGGCTTTCGCCCCGCTTCGGGGTAGTTCCACCAATAAAAGCGAAGAGCGTCATTGTCCGGATCGGAGGATCCGGTGGTATCGAATGAAAGCTGCTCTCTCGGCTTTGCGGAAACAGTCAGGATACGATCGCTTTCGTCGCCGTTCAGCACTGCATGAGGGTGATGATTGGCCTGATCGAAAGGTTTCACACACCAATCCATCCGTGCTTGAAAGTCATTCCACATCGCACGGCGCCAACGCCAGACACCAACAGCCACACCGTCATAGGAATCGCCCGTTTCAGGATTTACCCAATGATCGGAGATGCCACTGGAATCTGTATAGACCCGGTAAGGTTGGTACTGCGTCTCATCTGGTCGAACAATCCCATACCCGGAAGGGACGTTGAGCAACTTCTCTACTGAGAAGCGTCCACTCCAACCACCCCAACTTGGCTGCGACGTATCGGTAAGACCTGGAGCCACAAGCCCCATCCAAGGAGAAGTTCCTCCCCCCTCGATATAAACGGTCGTTTCTCCCACTTTACGATCGGGATAAAGCCCTCCCAATGCTCCATGATAGTTCTGAATGTGTATGCTGGCCCACTCGTGTTGCCCTTCAGGCGAGTAAGGAAACGGTCTCCAGGTATGCGGTCCGAGTTTCCTGTTGTCCATCCCACCGTAAGCCTTGTTTTGGTTAACTATACGTACCCAATGGATATCTGGAAATTCATGAAGAATCCATGCGCCCGCCTCGTCCTGGGCACCATTTTCGAAAACGCGTAGTTTGGAAACAAAGGCCTTCACTTCCTCCGCTGAATGACTGGCGCGGAATTCGTACAGCGCCTGGGCCAAAGTGTTGGAACCCGCGTTAATTACAACGTGTAGCGGACGAGGATCCGGTCGAAGAACAGCTTCAGAAATCAATCGAACTCCTCGACTCCATCGCCCTTCCCCCACATCCATCATACCGTTACCGGTCTGGCCATTGGCGACTATGCTTCTTAAGTAATCGGGATCCTGGTAGCCCGCCGCATGTAATTTCAGATTGGGATACACCTCTGCATAACCGTCGATCAAGCGGTGGAAAAGATGCGGCTGCAGCCACTTGGTGGAGTCGGTTGGATTCTTTCGGAAAAAACGACCGGTGACCGCAATCAGTCCTTCCAACTCCACCTCATTGGAACACATCAACAAATGAGTGATCTGCTGCTCCTCGTCAGGATCATGTCCCATATCAGCAAGGACTATGAGTCGAGGTCGTTCAGAGGCGGAAAGCGCACCCCAAGTGAACACTAGTAATAAACTAATCCTCGCGAAGAGATAGAAAAGGCGACTTTGATTCATGGGGTAGCTGATCTACTTCTAATCTTAACCCAAAACGATCCTAATCTGCAATAGACTGACGAGTATACTTTTGTCATTTTGCATAAGCATCCTCAGCAGCAACAAACAGGATAGAGGTTGGGGATCAATACCTGACCATCATTTTCCGCATCAGCCTTTTCAATGATTCACCTGATCGGCCTCCAATTATGGTCGATTAACTGGACCGTGGTCGACCAGAAGATACAGTTTCCCGAAGGAACCGTACAGATTTATTAAAGTTTCCCAGCCAAAAATCACAGAATAGGCATGGTGATGCTGGTGATTAACTGAAATTGGAGGTAGACCTTCAATTATAAACAATTTCCGAAAAACCGGTTTTGATATCTATTGGGAACAGATTTGATTGATATTACTCTGACATTCATACAAAACCCCAAAAATGCGTCTTCTGCTGGTCATATTTCTTTCGGTATCAACCTCCCTTTACGGGTGGTCGGGAGTATTGGCTGAACACATTGAAGAGCAGTGTCACAAGGTTGAAGGAGAGCATCATGATGAATCTCTGGCCGATCACGAAAAAGAGCACCATGACACTCCAGGTCATGAAACGCATGATTCCGAAAACGACTGCGAACCGGAGCATTGCTCCGATCACTGCGGAATCTGTCATGTGTCGGCTCCTGCTGTCGTGAACGTATCTCCGGAGAACCCGCACCTTCGGGCTCCACTATTAAACGAAGTTTCCAGGGGTGATCTCGGGCAACCCGCATCTATTTCGCTACGTCCGGACACCCCTCCTCCGAAAGCATAGGTATAGCTGGAATTCCACACACCCATTGTTCGCGCATGTACGGACATCCTGAACCAGGTGTGTAAGTTATTGGTTCAGCCGATAACCTTCCGCTGGCAGAGAAAGGCAACCGTATAGTCCTTCTCTAACAAAACGAATCCATTATTCGTCCATATATAATACCTATGCAAAACACTTTACGATTTTTTCTAGGCTGTTTAACAGCAGCCTTTCTCTTACAATTTTCACAACTTCAGGCTCAGGAGCGTTTGTCCCTGAGCAAGGAGACAGCTGTTGCGCTGGCATTGCGAAACAACAAATCGTTGACCGCGGCCAAAACAACGATTGAGCAGGCACTGGCCAGACACAGCCAGGCTGGGAAGCTGAGTAATCCTGAACTGAAAATTGATTACGCCTTCGACAAGGCCTTCAATAACGAGGGCGAGTACAGCTTCGGTTTCGGATTTGAACAACGTTTCCCGGTGAACAGTCGCTTGAGACATCTGAAGACGATTGCGCAGATCGAAATTGCCCTGGCTGAGGCAGAGATAAGCAACCAGGAGCGACTCCTCACTCAGCAGGTGGAAACGGTCATTCTGAATATCGCGCAAGCGGAAGAGCAAATTCGACTCAGAGAATCTCAGATTCGACTGAACGAGGAGTTTGCCCGCTTCGTGGAATCGCGGGTGAGGGCAGCGGAGGCTTCTATGCTGGAAGTAAACCAGGTCCGACTGGAGCTCTTTTCTGTGAAACAACAAATCGAACAATTGAACATCGAACGCAAGGAGTACCTCAGTTTACTGAAGCGCCTTCTTGGACTTGAAGAAAGCCGCCTGGTAGAAGTCTTATACGAGTTCAACATTCCCGAGACGCCTGTTGAGTTACCCCTGGTTACTGCTACAGCCATTGAGAACCATCCAGAGTATCGCCTGAAAAAACTGCTGTTTGAAATCGCGGATAAACACACATCACTCCAACTCGCTAATCGCTGGGATGATATCGCGGTTGGATTATTCTTTGAAAATGAACGCAGCGTTGATGAGCCTGTCGGTCGAAGAACAGACAACTTCTTTGGAGTCAGCGTCTCCATTCCCCTACCCTTCAATAACCGCAACGAAGGTCGTGTTCAGGAAAGCCGGGCTTACCAACGACAAATCGAATTGGAACTGGAAGCGGTCTCTCTCAATACGCGGAGTTTATCCCACTCGCTTAAAGAAAAAGTGGGCAGCCTCTATAAGCAGGTATATGAATACGACCACGGCGTTACACAAATCGTTGAGCAGAACCTGAAGGACATGAACGTTGCCTATGAATCGGGGCTGGTCAGTTTGACCGATCTTTTCAGATCACAGGAACAGCGGCTGAAGATAGAGTTTTTTCAGCTGACTATGCTACACGATTACGAACAAGCCCTTGTCGATTGGAAAGCGGCTACTAACCAGGACGCTAATCGTTCCTAACAAATCCTCACCATGAAAAATTTAAAAACACTTCTGACAGTTACGAGCTTAGCCTTCCTTTCCGCACTGACCTTCGCTCAGGACGAGTCCAATACGATCATCCTCGATAAGAATGGGGTAAACAACCTTCGTATCGAGCTGGTCGAAGCTGAGGAAAGAGAATTTAACACCATCGTATTTGCGATTGGCCGCATCGAAGAGATCCCTTCGAATCGTACCGTGGTTTCCTCGCGGATAGCCGGTCGGGTAACCAAGATTAATGTCTTTGAAGGTGACTCTGTGACGGAAGGACAAGTACTGGCCACAGTCGAGAGTCGGCTCAGTGGCGATCCGCCGCCGACGATCGAATTAAAAGCGAGCCAGTCCGGACTTGTCATCTCCTCTCATGTCCGACTGGGGCAGCCGGTGGAACCGGCCCTCGAACTCCTGGATATTTCGGATCGCTCAACGATGTGGGCCGTGGCCAAGATTCCGGAACAGGAAGCCGCGCAGGTCAGAGTAGGTTCGACCGCACACATTCGCATACCCGCTCTGGGAAGCGAGGAGATCGACGCCAAACTGGTGCGATTCGGAGTCGATGCCGATAGGCAAGCAGGAGCGATTGAGGGTATATTTGAATTGGATAACAGTGAGGGCAGATTGTTGCCAGGCATGCGCGCTGAGTTTGCTGTGGTGTTGTCTCATCGTTCCAATGTATTGTCCGTGCCCAGAGATTCGATACAGGGTGATCCGGCAAACCGGGTTGTCTTCGTGAAAGACTTTGAACTCCCCAATGCATTCGTCCGATCCCCGGTAATACTTGGCGAGCAAAATGACGACTACGTGGAAGTAGTAAGCGGTCTATTTCCGGGTGACCTGGTGGTCACAAGTGGCTCCTACTCACTGGGGTTTGTCATCGAAGGTAGCGGCATCTCATTAAAGGAAGCTCTCGATGCAGCTCACGGACACGAGCACAACGAAGATGGATCGGAAATCACTCCCGACCAGAAAGCAGCAGCCAACAAAACCGAGGAGAACAGGTCCGATGAAGCCAATGCAAAGACAAGCAAAGCTTTGTTCATTTACTCAGCTGTAATGACACTGCTCTTCGTCATTGTCGCGCAGTTGCTCTGGAGAAAAATGAAACGGATTGAGGATTAAGTATTATGCTCAATTTTTTAATTAGATTCTCCTTATCACAAAGACCCATCATACTGGTCTTTGCCATCGTTGTGATTGCCTTGGGAATCAAGACGGCAACCGAGCTTCCGGTGGAAGTACTTCCCGATCTGACAAAACCTACCGTCACTCTGTTAACCGAATCTCCCGGATTTGCTCCGGAGGAAGTGGAGACCTTGGTCACGATTCCTCTCGAAAATGCTTTAATGGGCGTCACCGGCGTTTCACGTTTACGGTCCATCAACGACATTGGTCTTTCACTGATATTCGTGGAGTTTGACTGGGGCACGGATATTTATCAGGCCCGTCAATTTGTTCAGGAGCGACTATCGGGCGCAACGGGGTCACTACCGGATGGCATTAGTCCCTACATGACTCCGGTGGCCTCGCTCATGGGAAACATCATGTTGATCGGACTGTCCGACCCCTCTGGGAAAACCAACCCCAGAGAATTGCGCGCCATTGCCGACTGGAACGTGTCGCGCAAAATCCAATCCATTCCAGGTATAGCGGAAGTCCTTTCCATGGGGGGAGGCGTTAAACAAGTCCAGGTGCAGCCGGACCCGAACAAGATGCTGGCACTCGGAGTATCCTACGAACAGATACACGATGCAGCGGCAAAAGCGGTAAAAAATACCACGGGCGGTTTTTTAACGGAATCCGCCCAGGAGATCATGGTTCGTAATCTGGGAATGACTACCGACTTGGGGGAAATAGCCGATACGGTTGTGAACTATGAAAATGACCGACCGATCCGTCTGAGGGATGTCGCGAATGTGGTATGGGATATAGAACCGATGCGCGGAGAAGCCGGTATAGGTTCCAAATCGTTATACAAGGACAAGCCGAACGAAAAGGTCGTCGGCCACCCGGGCATCATTTTAAGCATCACCAAGTCACCAGGATTCGATACACTTTCGTTAACCGAACAGGTTGAGAAAACGATGATGGATCTTCAAGCATCCCTTCCTGAGGGAGTCGAAATCCTGACGATATATAGACAATCCGATTACATTGACCTGGCGATAGGAAATCTGGAAGAAGCTCTGCGCGACGGTGCCATTATGGTAGCCATTGTCTTATTTCTTTTTCTGCTGAATCTGCGTATTACCCTCATCACGCTAACAGCTATTCCCCTCTCGTTGGGTATTACGGTCCTCGTCTTTGACTTATTCGACTTGAGCGTCAATTCCATGACGCTTGGTGGACTTGCGGTAGCGATCGGCATGGTGGTGGACGATGCGATTGTGGATGTGGAAAACGTTTATCGACGGCTAAGAGAAAATGCGTCCCGGGAAAATCCCAGACCCAATATCGAAGTTATTGCACAAGCATCAGCTGAGGTAAGGTCGTCGATTCTTTATGCGACCGTACTTATCATTCTGGTCTTTCTTCCACTCTTGGCGTTGAGCGGCGTGGAAGGACGGTTGTTTTCGCCAATAGCCATAGCGACCATTGTCAGTATGGCAGCGTCTTTCATCGTGTCTCTAACAGTGATTCCCGTTTTGAGTTCCTACTTGCTAAAACCCAAACCGGGAAAATTACACAAAGAAGGGTTTATCGTCCGGGGATTGAAATGGTTGTTCAGGAACACGTGGCTCAATCTGGCACTGTCACAACCCTTCGTCATCTTTCTGGTTACAGGAGGGCTTCTTTATATCGCTTACGGAACGGTTGCGCACATGGGAGGCAATTTCCTTCCTCCATTCAGGGAGCCGACCGCCTTGGTCGCAACCACCACCGCGCCTGGTACTTCGTTGAAGCAAACCAATGAGATCTCGGCTATTGCCCAAGACCTACTGCTTCAAATTCCGGAGATCGAAACGGTCGGCTATCGCGTAGGTCGTGCGGAACGAGGCGATCATGTCGTTCCTGTTTCCACGGTGGAATTTGATGTTGAATTTGATAGATCAAGCGCGCGCAGTCGGGATGACATTCTGGCCGACATACGGCAAACCATGAAGGGCATCCCTGGAACATTCAGCGCTATTAGCGGCCCGCTGGCTGACCGGATCGGACACATGCTCAGTGGGGTTTCCGCCAAAGTGGCTATCAAAATATATGGACCGGAGTTGAGCGAACTGAGACGACTGGGCACAGAGATCGTAGAAATAGCCAGGGAGATTCCAGGACTGGAAGAAGCACGGGGAGAACAACAAGCACCGATCCCTCAACTCAGGATTGAGGTGGACCGAAGCCGAGCCCTCGCCTACGGAATAACGCCAGGCGCATTGAACGAGCAACTGGCAGCCTTGATGGGTGGCGATACGGTGGCCGAGGTTTACGAAGGACAACGCGTTTACGATCTGGTCGTGCGCTTGCCGAAGGAATGGCGGGAATCGCAGCAGAAGTTATCCAGCCTTTATATCGATACGCAAAGTGGACAAAGGATACCCTTGAGTTATGTGGCGGATATACGACAAGGGACGGGGCCCAATACCATTCTTCGCGAAAACACGATCCGGAGATTTGTCGTTTCGATAAACCCGACCACCAGCGATCTCAATGCAGTGGTGGAACAATTGCAGTCGGACGTTGCGGAGAAGATCTCCCTGCCCCAGGGCTACACGCTATCCTTCGAAGGAGAATATGAGGCACAACAAGAAGCGCGTAAGACTATCATGATCATGTCGGCAGTGATCCTTGTTGTAATACTGGTTTTGCTGCTCAGCTACTTCAAAAGCTTTAGCTTCGTTATCCTGGTGTTAACCATCATTCCCATTTCCCTAATCGGAAGTATCCTGTATACCCGCTATACTTTGGATAACATTAGTATCGCCACCCTGGTCGGCTTTATAGCGGTTACGGGCATCGCCGCTCGCAACAACATTATGATGATTTCTCACTACCTGCATATAATGAGGCACGAAGGAGAACAATTCACACGAAGCATGGTCGAAAGAGGGACACTCGAAAGACTCGTTCCCGTACTCATGACAGCTATATCTGCAGGCCTTGCCCTCCTACCCCTGGTTCTGGCAGCTGAAGAACCCGGAAAAGAAATTCTGAATCCAGTTGCCATCGTGATCATCGGAGGGCTAATAAGTTCAACCTTTCTAGGACTCGCCGTTACACCGGCACTCTTTTACACCTTCTGTCGAAAGGCAGCGGAAAAATCGATTCGACTAGAGTCAGCAGCATCAGAATAATTCATAATCAGATTTAACCACAATTA
The DNA here is from genome assembly GCA_027622555.1 of Verrucomicrobiota bacterium. Classification (NCBI taxonomy): domain Bacteria; kingdom Pseudomonadati; phylum Verrucomicrobiota; species Verrucomicrobiota bacterium. The sequence continues at coordinate 7,087 of JAQBYJ010000077.1, read as the reverse complement.
TAGTACTTCGTTGAATGAACAACGCCTCAACTCTCAGACCACTAGACGGCAGAGCAGGATGCTCATGCCCTACCATTTCAGCTGATTCAGGTAGGGCCACTGCGTCCTCGCAGTGCCGTTTTTTCACCTAGAATTACAATTATGAAAACCAAAATATCACCATCATTCCTGATCACTACAGCCTTGGCACTTAGCTTAGGAGTATTCTCATCCTTCGCAGATGAAAGTGGTAAAGACCACAGATCCGAACCAGGACCAAACGGCGGACGTCTCGTCGTAGGCGAAGATTTCAAACTGGAGTTTTTTGTAACCGATGAACGCAAGGTCCAAATCTCATTTTTAAATGACCAAGGTGAAGTCGTAGCTCCAAAAGACCAGGCAGTCTCGCTCGTAGGTGGGGATCGATCCGACCCGACACGTCTTCAGTTTGAAACCAAAGGAAAGGTACTGCTTTCAAAAAGCGCCCTGCCCGACCTCAAAAACATGCCGGCCATTCTCAATGTGAAAGCCTCGCCAGGAGCCGAGCCCGTTCGCGAACGCTTTAACATCAACATGAGCACATGTCCGGAATGCTCCCTTCACGAATACGCCTGTATCTGTGGTCACGAAGAAGAAAGAGAACACGGTCATAGCCACGGACCGGATGCGGATCACCAGCACAAGTAGGCCACAGAACTATGCGGTCTTCCGACCAACACATAAAAGGACGCCCATCCAGATGGCGATGATAAGTAGCCCGCCCATTTCGCGGACCCACTCAACGGTGATGTTGCTCATGGACGCCTGCATGAAAACTTCGTTCCACAGAATGTCTTCGTAGGTACCGATGATCTTCGGTAGAAGAATGAGCGCCCATACAAGGGCGATTCCACCGACAATCATGGGCATGAGGTTGGGTAATTTTTTAAGGGCAAAAAGCAGACAGGCAACACCAGTTGCACCCCACATAAGCATCCAGATGACCGGATCCGGGTCGTTGTATTGAAGTACAGCGGAAAGCAGGAACAGAAAGCAAAGAATCCAGTTAAGTATTTTCATGGACAGAGTGTATTTAATTTATACAGGAACAGTCTAATTCAAAACTCAATCGGTGCAAATTCTGAAAATAGAATTTTGCCCAAGCCCGGGACATATGTTAAGAACCCATTGCCACCATAACCAGCCTCGCCATTCAGCTGCTCCGTCCAGCGGCAGTATTTGACCAGGTTCGGGTCAAGAGCATTGACACGGATGCTCCCGAAAAATCTACCCCAGCGGCTGCCCGTAGATTTCTTCAAAGTCACCAATGCCATCCCCATCACTGTCGGGATTCTCCGGATTAAACCCAAGAATGAACTCTATCAAATCGTAAAGGCCGTCCTGATCCGTATCCACAGGTGGCGGAAAGCCAAACGAATAGGTGGGAATCTCCATGATGGTAGCTTTTCCTGGAGTACACCATTCCCGGAATCCAACTTTCATCGATTCTTTATGAAACACCCATTGCTTGTAAGGCGTATACGGATCCATAAAGTCTGAGAGTAAGATCTCAAAATCCTGTAAGGATATTACATCCCGAAATTCTTCACCAGTGTTCTCATTCACACGAAACCTGCAAAAGGTTCCAACAAACAGGTCTTCTTGCCCCTGTGAAAAGCCTTGTTTGACAAAGTTTATTTCGAGCCCACTGACAGCAACACGATCCTCTCCACCCGAACGAAACCGAATATTCATTTGGCCATCAGACACTGCTATATTGGTGTATGTTATCTTACAATTCGTAAGTTCGTCTGCTGAGACCTGGCCAACCAGTATGCCTTCTATCCAAACTTCCATAAGAGATCGCATTTCCAAGGGATCCCCCAAAAAGATACATAAATCATAACAGCCAGGTTCTACCTCCACAATGAATGTGGCATCGCGGGTCTCATTAAAATCATATTTCAGATTCAGATCATCGCGAGCACCGCGGGCTACAGCGCCAATCAGGCCAGTTCCCCATCCATATCCTATTTCTGCATTATAAAGGGTTTCCGGAGTAATTCGCAAATAGCCGGGAGTAAGCGGAGAATAGGACGCTCCAAAATCAAACCACCAAGGGGCCCCAAAAATATCAGGGAGACCCAAAAATATGCCATTACCAAACTCGTCATCCGGAAGGACAACATTTATACCGGTCACCACACAGAAAACGATGTGCCAGCCAGGTGCCACAATACCCGTGCCGGGATCCGAGTTGATCACCGACCCATCTTCACTAACGGTACCAGTACCTATCACAACCCAATCACCCACATCGTGGTCAAATGATGCAAGAAAGGAACTTTCCCCGGGCTTTAAACCGTCAATGTTTGGAAAGGTAATGGGAGCTGGAACATCAAAGGTGGAAGCTCCGGGAACTTGAATAGAAATCACCAAAGAAGCATCCATTCCTCCAGGAATTGGAGACGGGGTCCGGTCGGGAGGAACCGGAATAATACTCGCTTGAGTAGAGGGAACTCCATTCCGATCTTGCGCTGATCCTGGAGGGAAAGTAATCGACAACAAGTCCCAGGTCGCGGCGGGGATCTCGGGAAAGAGATTCGCGAGTTCGCTTTTGCCAGCATCTCCGAATCCGACCTCGGTTGGTTGCGTATCGGAAAGTTCAACAATATCTCCGGCATCCATAGGTGGTAGGAAAATATCAAACTCCACCCCCCCTGATTTAATCGAACCGTTTGGCCTGGCGAACTATGAAACTGTTTACCAACAACCGGGTAAACTTTTCCATCCGGGGCGTTCGTCGCGGTACCACCATCGATGTGCACAAAAAATTCAGGCGCAGGCAGGTTCACGAGTTCGAAACGACCATTTTCATCGGTAACCACGTTCGCCGCAGGAAGTCCGTCCACCCGAATTGTCGCACCCTGAATAGGAATTTCAGAATAGGAATCTTTAACAAAACCGAAGATATTGGTGTTTTCGATTCGGTCCAATGAAAGGGTCTGGAAAAAGTACCCAAATGCTCCGCCGGCGTTACCATCCAGATCCATATCCACGAGCGTGCCTTGAATATCACTGATGGTATCTGGCAGTATGCCCACTTGAATTAGCGTTGCTGCAGGAAGCGGATCGATGGGAGTAATAGTCACCACCTTGCCCGTAGTTGAAACGCTGGCCGAAGAAGGAATCGGATTCTCATTAATCAACAGGAACACGTTGAACGGCGTGACCGAGGCAGGGTTAATAGGGCCATCAAACGAAATGCGGACTTGCCTGTTCGGGCTCACAAGTTGTTCCCCCAAAGTCGGGGATATACCGGCGACGGAAGTAAGCGGAGGAAGGTCACTCACAAACGGATCGGTGCCGTCCGCAAGCTCCTTGCTGTTATTGGCACCATCCGAGTCGGAATCTTCCAGTCCATCGAGTGGGTTGAGTGGATCAAATTTACCACCGCTGTTAATCTCAGTCAGATCGTCGATCCCATCATTATCCAGATCGATAGGATTCGCAATCTCAGCCTGGGTAATTCGGTAAAATCCACGCCCACCAATCAGTCCACCGCCCATATCCGACAATTCGAAGGGGCCATCCGAGCCAAGTTGAATGGAGAGCACCTGTTCAAAGGAGGTTAAATCCTGGCTTCGAGTGAGCACATAGTAGGAAGAAGCGTTCGCCTCGAATCCTATCGATACTCTCCCTTCTTCGTTGAGATCCACACGGTCAATCAACAACACTTGTGCAGAAAGACTTGCGGCTAAAGAGAAGGAATACAGAAGAATTATTGTTATGTGTCTCATACTATTTCAATTGGGGTTAAATGTTTTCGAAAGCAGGATGGACCAGAGAGAGACGCTTAGTATTCAAGCTGAGTTTCAGGAGTTTGCCAAGGCAATATCTTGCGACGAAGCACTAAACTTTCTTAAGAGGTTCCATTAGGTGAAGGCTTGCAGCTGAAAGCTGAGAACGATCGTACATGGCGTTAAATCCTCATTAATTTGCACGTAATAACCCGTTTTACAGCTTGATCTGTAAAAGAAATGAGGAAACTTTATTCGTTCTCCTAACCCTGACTTATCTCCCAACTTTTGAAACGTTTTAAAAGAGTTTACCTGCTTTTGTATTTTTTCATAGGCAGTTCTTTCAATTGTCCAGCTGCGGACCAATCAGACCCTCCTTCAGCTAGAGAGGAACCTGCGACAGCAACCACAAATGCGGCCCAGGTCCAGGATGCTACCAAAGACGGAACGCAAAGCCTGGAAGAAGCTCTGGATAATAAGCCGGGGATCAATTTTAGCTCGATCCAGATTGGCGGTCAAAATACAGGGATCAGTTTAAGTAACATTCGGGCAGACACTGTTGAATCACTGGAAGCATTGAAGCTGGCCACACCTGATATGGATGCGGACATCGTTGGTGGAACACTAAACCTTAAATTTCGTCCCGCCTTTGCTCAGAACTCTCCTACCCGCCAGTTTCGGTTATACATTACTCAATATGAACTCGCAGACAAACCTGGAACTTCCTTTTATCTGACAGAGGGACAATCCTTTGGTGAAGAGAACCGTTGGGGGTATCTGCTGAATGGGCGTGCTTACCAGTCCTTTCTGGCCGAGGAAAACCTTAACCGCGATTGGGAGGTAAAGCCTGAGTCAGCCTGGCCCGACATCTGGAGATTTCAGGACGTGCAAATCGAGAAAGAAGATTTCCGCAGCACAAGCGTATCCGGAAATATACTTCTCGATTATGAATGGTCGGAAAAGCTCAAGTTATTCAGTCGTGGAATCTTTTCCCAACTGAAACGAACCGAGACCAACCGACACATGGAATACGAGTGGGATGACGGAACCTACACTTCCCTGAATGAAGATTCGGCAACCGTGGAAGGCATCACACTCTTCAAAGGAATCGAGGATCGAAAGTACCAAAGGAAGACAGCTGAAGTAACAGTGGGCGCCGAATACAAAGGTGAAGATTGGCGCTGGGAAGCGCAGGCCAAGTACGATTCTTCTGATGCACGCTACCCATACCGATGGGACTCGTTCTTCAAGAATGAGGAAATTGATGCCTCCTATAGCAACGCCTTCTCCGATTATCCTACTTTTTCGATTCAGCAGAATTCTACAGCGCGCGCAGAAGATACCCGGAACTATGAATTCGACGAAGTGCGGGTCTATACCTCGAAAGATGTGTTTGTCGATAGGATCGCCTCCTTCGCCCTGGAACGAAACTTCCCTCATGAGAAGGGAAGTCTAAAACTTAAATCAGGAATGAAACTTCTGAACAGAGACCTCGATAGTGGCGACGAAATTCTGATCTACGATGAAGCTTCCATGCCACTAACGATTGCTCAGTTCGAAAGTCCGTGGCGTAACGATGATATTCACTACGGTAATTACAGACTAAGTGGGTTCCATGACCCTGTAGCTTTCAGGGAATATTTTCAGGCTCATACGGAGGAATTTAGCCTGAATGAAACCAGGACTCGCTCGCAGTCGGACCCTGCGAACTACACCGTCAATGAAACCATTTCTGCGGCCTACATTATGGGTGATTATTTTTGGGACCAGTGGCGCATCCTGGCGGGAATGCGCATGGAAAAAACTGAAGATGAGTTCACCGGAAAGGAAGTGCTTTTTGATGAGAGTGGAGATTACCTGCAGACACTTGATACGGAAGGGGGCCGGAATTACTCCAACTATTTCCCGGGCATTCAGGCCGTGTATTCCGCCAATGACAAACTGACCTTGTACTCGTCGTGGTCAAAAGCGGTGGAGCGACCCCGCTATATTTATCTGGCACCGTTTCGGCGCATAATTCAGCGGTCTCAAAACATCCGCGAAGGGAATCCGAATCTCAAACCCACAGTGTTTACCAGCCTGTTAGCAGCGGCAGACTGGGCTTATGACAAATCTGGATTCCTCGGCGTGGAACTGCTGCGACGGGAGAATGAAGATATTGTGGTAGAGAGTCAGTCTGTGGTCAGGGAAGGGCAATTCAAGGATTTCGATCTATTTACTTGGGACAACGCGGGTGTGGGCATTCACAACCAGGTGCAGGTTGTGTGGAACCAGGATCTTGACCCATTATGGAATGAGCTCGATGGATTCTCATTGGAGATGCGCTACCGATACAATGATACCGAAACGGACGTCCGAGGACCCGAATTTGATCCGGTACCGATCGCCTTGATTCCCGAAAACGATGTGAGAGCTTCATTCATTTTCCAAAACCAAAGCTGGATACTCCGCTTGAGAGCCGACCATCGCTCGGAGATGCTTCGTCTCATAGGAGCAACGCCAAACAAAGATACTTATTATTTTGATAAAACGACCTACACTTTCACAGCAGAATATCGCACCCAAAATGGATGGATCGGCAATGTAGGTGTCTACAACATTACCCAGGACGATCCTTTATCCTACTTCGGGAACCCTAACCGAGTCTCCGATCTGGCGAGCCGAGGACGTTATTGGCAAGGTAGTATGCGGTACACGTTTTAGAAGAATGAATTGCCCGCACCTGTTTCTTCATAATACCAAAGTCTGAGACGAAAACGTGATGATTATCAACCGGCTTTCGGAGTTGGGACATCTGCTCGCAGTAAACCTTCTGCTTTGAGTTCGGACCAAAGGTCGTCCGGGATATCCAACTGAAACCAATCCAGGTTGGTGCTGACAATTTCGGGCGAGTTCATTCCTGGAATAACCGAGACAACAGACGGATGACCAGCAGGAAATTGCAGAGCGGCCGCACCCAGCGGAATGTGGTAAAACCCCCACCTCTGCGGCTTCGCCGCTAAAAAGCAAATTCCTATCAATAACAGTTGTCGCTGTAATGGGGGCAGTTGAAGGTGGTTGGTCATTAGAATTCTCAATCATTTTGTTTTGCTGGCCCTATGCTTTTTATATAGCTATTTTGGCAATCGGGGGCGCAGGAGCTATTATCGACAAGTTTAAAAAATAAAGAATGAGTGGGAAAAAAATAGTAGGAATCACCTTTTCCCTAATTTGGTTCCTTATTGTCTTTGTTTGGGCTCTACATGAGACTGGTGCCGACGACGACGAGAATGCCGTCAGGACCGAACGCAATGGATCCGGCTGAAGATAATGTTACTGAATTTGATGAT
>JAQBYJ010000076.1 GCA_027622555.1 Verrucomicrobiota bacterium | reverse complement strand
AGGCCCGCTAACCACGGTGTTCGTGTTAGCAGGAATGCCACCAGAAGTAGCTTCAGCGCAAGCAGCTGGCAACATAGGTTCGCTCGGTTTCATCCCTCAAAGATCGCAAAATATCCTTGGAATAATCTGACACTTCGAAATCCGGACCCTGTCCAAAACCAACTAATTGAACCAAGGAAACAATAGCCCAATAAATGAACCCATGCCTATTCCTCAAAAACAGTTTTTTCATTATATCAAAATAGATAAATATTGATTTGAAATATCACAAACAAAACAGACTCGGACCTTGAGTGGATGTTTCAATGAAGTCGTAGATCAAAAAAACCTGCAACATTTGCAGGTTTTCTAAGTGGCGGAGAGAGGGGGATGACAGGCTTCTCGCTTCGCTCGTGAACGAACCCAGGGTTCAAATCCCCCAAGATAGCCTGGTGGAGTCGTAGACCAAAAAAACCTGCAACATTTGCAGGTTTTCTAAGTGGCGGAGAGAGGGGGATTCGAACCCCCGGAACCCTTGTGAGGTTCGACGATTTAGCAAACCGTTGCTTTCGACCACTCAGCCATCTCTCCAGATCGAAGGTGACGAAGCTTTGGAATATTTTGTCGCCAAGCAATAAGAAAAAACGATGAATGTTAGTTACTCTACCGCGATGGCGTATCCGGTGAAAATGTTATGCGAATTCTCTTTATCCAAGATCATTTACGTATCGGCGGCACCGAGAAGCAAACCCTTGCCCTTGCTGGGTTTAGTCAGAGAAACGGGTATGATACCGGAGTGATCGTGTTCCGACCGGGTGGAAGGCTGGATGTCCGGGAATCCGATCTCTCTTTCTTCAAAATACTCCAGCCATTCAATACACGCATAGATGAATGGGCCCCTGGGCTGATAGGAAAAATTCTCACTTTTGAACCTGATGCTATCATTTTCATGGGGAAAGTGGCCCATCTTTACCTTCCAACTATAAGAAAATACCTTCCTTCCATAACGCTGGTAGCCACTTACCGATCAGGAAAACCGCCTCTATCTTACTATCGGAAAGCGCTCCAGATGGCCGATGGAGTCATTACCAACAGTCATGCTGAGCACAAACGATTGATACGACCTTACGGAATCCCGGAGAAATTGATTAGAACTGTGCACAACGGATGTTTGATTTCAGACCGATTAGCATCTAAAAAGAAGGCCGACTCAACAAAGCTCAGGCTTTTGTGCTCGGCGATGTTCCGTCCGCAAAAGAACCAAATCGAATTACTTTCCATTCTCACTCAGATTCCTCCTAGCATTGCCTGGCATTGTACCTTTGCAGGATCAGGTAAATTGCTTAAATCCTGTAAAGCAAAAGCGAAGGAATTGGGGATCGAGAACCAAGTAACTTTTACCTGGAGTAATTCTCCTGATGAGTTGTACGAAACGCATGATGTTGCGGTTCATACATCGACTAAGGAATCCCTCCCGAATTCCCTGGTCGAAGCTCAATGCAGCGGTCTCCCGGTGGTTGCATATTTGGTAAACGGAGTCGGTGAGTGCTTTGAAGAAGGCGTATCAGGCTTCGGTATACCTTTTGGGAATCAAGATGCATTTCGCGATGCGCTACACCTCTTGGGAATGGACTCCGAAAAACGAAAGGCAATGAGCCAAGCCGCATCAGCATTCGGAAGAGAGCATTTCGATTTTGCAGCGAGATCGTCAGACTTCTTAGCCGTGGTTAACGAGATTCATCAGTCTCGTGATTCATCAATCGCTCATTAAGAACAACCGCACCAACGATAATTCCCCCTCCAATGAGAAGACGGATCAAGGCATCGGCCGACACAGTCTCGAAAAACACTAAGCTGACAATGACCGCCAATGGAATCTTTAGATTGTTGAGTATAGCCAGAGTTCCGGCGTTGGTTTTCGTGGCTCCATAGTTCCAGAGAAAAAAGCCAACTCCTGAGGCAAGTATCCCTAGAAACAGGATGACGATAGCTTGCGTACCCGTAACCGCTGTTCGCTCCCAATCGGTTCCGATAACCATGAGCAAGACCGATACCACGAAACCGCCGAGGTAAAGGACGCCAAAATGTTCACGCATCTTCAGTCCAGTGTTTAAGCGAATAATCCGACGATAGAATACCTGCCCAAATGCAAAACATAAATTGGAAATCTGAAGTAACAAGATTCCGATTAAAGCGACCTCAAGATCGGGAGAATTGAAGTAAATGATTATTGCACCCAGGACTGATACAAAAGCAAAAACAAGATACCTCACTCGGAAACGCCCCTCGAAACTATCATCCAACAAGGCAACAAGAATGGGGGTCGTCACAGTGAACAGTGCGATCTTGTGGGCCTCAAGAAACTGATAGGTATAAATATAGGAACCATACATAAGCCCGTACTGAATGCCTCCAATGAGGAGAAATCGGGTAATCAGGCCAGGAGTCAGCTGCTTAATGCGAAAGAAAGGTAGAAAAACAAGTAAAGCCACTCCGAGGCGTGCTGCCCCCACGAACAATGGATCGAGCCCGGTGAGGTAAGTCTTAATTAAACCGAAGGAAAATGCCCAGATCAGGGAGACAGCCACCAAATACCGCATTGCGCCACGAGAGACTAATGCTGAGTGCCTGTCAGTCTGAAAAACTTGGGGGGAGATGCCTCAGCGTCCAAGTGCAGTTTAGTTCGTATTTTATTTCCAAGTTGCTCAGTACTTAGCGATTCAAACCAAGTAAAAGATTCAGGAGATTGGGTATCCAATTCACTCCAATCCAAAAGATCGTCTGAAAATTCAAAACCCATACCTTTAGCTTCCCCAAGCCATTCAGCCTCCAGTATCAGGCCTTCTTTGGAAAATGCCGTGAAAGGAAACTTCACGTCACTCAAGTTGGGTACGTTCGGGTCCTTACAAAATCCCCATTCCAGAATATTTTCCAGGCCATCCTTGTCAGGGTCACTCAAAGGATGAGCCTCACTGACATTGTTCTCCTCCACCCAAAGACGATAGGGATCCAAACTACCTGTTGCTTCGTTGCTTCCCCTAAACTTTGGCCAACGAGAAAAACTCAAGGGACTACTCCCGTAAATAGCGTACAGCTTCCCATCGGTAGACCCTACATATACGGTCCCATCGCCACCAACGGCTGGTGACGAATCGACAAACCCACCCGTTTCAAACGACCAAAGCTTTGCTCCGTTGCTGCTAATCGCATAAAGCTTTTTATCCCCCGATCCCACATAAACGGTTCCATCCTCAGCAATTGCCGGGCTCGAATAAACGACATCGCCTGGTTCCGTGAAGGGCCAGCCAGCCTTCACGGCTCCTGTCTGACCATCAAACGCATAAACACGGTCGGAGCTGGTTCCGATATAAACTGTTCCATCCGGTCCAATCACAGGAGAGGATTCAATACCCGTCGGCCCTGTATTAAAAGCCCATTTTGGGGCCGCCACTCCAGGAGTTACTGCTATCACAAAACCATCATCATCGGCGATATAGATGGTTCCGTCCTCTGCGATCGCCGGTGAAGCAGAAATCCCAAATCCAAAATCAACCGTCCACAATTCCGTTTTGTTGGGTGCTATTTGAGAAAAGTTTCCAAACAGGTCCCCCACCCATACGTTTCCTGCCTTGTCCAGCGTGGGCGAAGCATCAACCCAATCGTCAAAAAGAAATGGGTCAGCGTTTCCAGAATTTTGACCAAATCCAATAGTCCAAGCCGGAGTTCCATCTGGATTGATCGCATAAAGTGCATTCTCACCGTTTCCAAAATAAATGGTTCCATCTTTGGAGATTGCAGGAGAACCATCGATTACACCAAACGATTCAAATTTCCAAATTTCGGCACCCGTATCCATATCCAGGGCATAGAGAAACCCATTCCAGGAACCAATGTAGAGAACGCCATCGGGACTCAGGGCAGGAGATGAATCAACCCAATCCCCTACTTCGGTTTCCCACTTCAATGTGCCATCCGGATTAACGGCAATTACCTTATTGTCGTTTATGCCATCCGCAGTGTCATCGTTCACACCCACATAAATGACTCCGTCGAGGTCGACCGCGGGAGAGGAATAAATTTCCCCGGTAGTAGTGTAACTCCACTTCAGAGTTCCCGGAGCTTGCGCCCACATCGCAGAAGTTGTCCCTGCCAGAAATATCGGTAATAAATGCTTAAGTACTTTCACGATTTGCGGTTAACTTGGAAATGCTAAGTTTAAAAACAGTTCCATCTGGTCCAGTGCTGGCGAGTGTTAGGTCACCTTGCAAATGTCTGGCCAATTCCTGACAAAGCGATAGTCCGACTCCACTTCCATCTGCTTTGGTACTCGTGACAGGCTGAAAAATATTTTCGGCCACGGCGGTTGGTAGTCCCTCGCCTTGGTCGACAACTAAAAACGTTATTTCTCCTTCAATCTCGGGAGATATTTTGAGAGCTACAGTGCCACCACTTTGAGAGGCATCCATGGCATTTCTAATTAAATTAACCAAAATAAGAATTACCAGATTTGCCCGATCATTAGTAAGTTGAAAGTGAGAAGCGCCTTCCTGTAATTCAGTCCTTAAACTTACTCCATTTTTCTTAGCATAATGCGAAACCCTCTCCTCGACCAGGTTCCCAATTTCGGAGCAGGTAATATCGTAGGAAAATTCCCCTTTGCGATCCTGCAGAACTTCAATCACTTCATTTATCAATCCCTGCATCCGCTCTGTTGTATCTGCAGCATCACGCCACGTATCTTCTCCCGAACGGTTTCCCTCGTCGCTTGAATGGGCAGTTACAAATTGACGGATGCCTTGAAGCGGCCCTTTTAACCCGTGGATCAGGTGGGAAGTAATTGCGCCTATGGCAGCGGTTCGAGCTTCCATACTCAGTTTGTGATTTGCCGAAATAAGCTTTCTTGTTCGCTCTTCCAAAAGTTGGTTTACTTGCCTGAGTTTTTTAAAAGCCCACAAAAGGATGCCTCCTCCAAGTAGTGAACCCAGCAAAACCGCAGCACCAGCATAGGTGAGAACATTTGAGTCCAACTGCGCGAGCTCTATTTGGATATCACTTCCATCAATGTAGTATTCAGCATAGCCGGATACCTCTTCGTCTGCCTTGGAAAACAGAGGTATTATTATTTCCAGTATGGGAAAAGTCGATCGATCTGCTTTCTCCTCGTCGACCATCAACAATATATCGGATAGGAAAAATTCTTTCGTGAAACGACTAATCGGAGTACGCAGGTTTAAAATGGCCTCCTCTTCTGGTTCCAGCTGCCCACGCTTTATCGATATAGGAACCCCACCCACTGATTTATTGTTTTCTTTAAAAACTCGGACTCCGAAAACACCCTTTATTTCAGATGTGTTTAGAGCGACCTCAAATAATTCCTCATCATCTCCAGGATCAAAAATACCTTTATTGGCTAGCCTGACACGGTCAACTTCGGCGGAGGCGACAACCATAAAAATCTCAGCATCGCGGTTGATTACCTGCCCTCTAAGTTCTTTTCGCAATTGCCATGCGAGTCCTCCGGCGATCCCATAAAAAATCACAAGTACTCCGGCGATAACCCAGAGAACAATCGACCTTTCATGCATGGCTTTTAATTTCATTCAGATAACAAATCTTAAGGTTCTCCCCAAATATCGAGTTGAAATCCAAGCGAACCAGCAAAGGCATCATACTCGTCCTCTACAACGTTTGACTGAGAATCCTCGTATTCAAGAAGTAGGTATACTGAAATACGCTTCATTATCATTTTTTTCAAGAAAAGCTCACCATAAATATCCTCTCTTTTTCGTACTTCGCTTCCGAATCGTTCAGCTTTTTGTATGATAAATTCAGTCTGATTCACACCCAAGGTAAGGGAAGCCTCAAATCCTCTCCACTCTCCTTCAAGTGTGGTATCAAGTGACCACTGATCATAATCATTGTAGCCAACTCCGTTATCCCTGTTCTCGAGATATTTGAGTTCAAAGCTGGAATCAATATTCCTGGTTTTCCCCCATTCTGTTGAAAACTTGATTAAGCCCGAGTTTCTATCTGTTTCTAAATGTGTTCCAGGGACAGGTCGCCCAAACTGATCCCGCTGAACTCGATCATCATGATCACGGATATCCTTCGTCAACTCCACCTCGATTTTGGAAGTCTTCCAAACGGCTCGTCTCCACCCAAGGTCCAAGACTCCCTTCAAATTCTGTCCAAGTACATCTTTATAATTTTCTTTAAAGCCCATAAAACCCAAGGAGAGTACATTCGTGTTTCGGGCATCATATTCCCACTTCGTTCCCAACCCGTAACCATGGTACTCAATTTTCTGCCTGAAAACGTCACGCTCGGTAAGAGACAAATCAAGGATTTGATTAAAGAAAACGTACTGGGCGATAAACTTGGCATTGATCCGATCACTCACATAACGAGTCCACTCGGTATCGAAAAGCCAGAGTTGCTCCTTATCTGCATCCTCGACACCAGAATATCTGAGATCAGTCCCTGTGAGATAAGAAAAGAATTCTCCATTGTCATCGGGGAAGCGGGTCAAAAACAATTCGAATTCGGAACGGACATATTCACCGGATTGAGGATTGACCGTTGCCAATAGAACATTGTCAGAATACCCGACTCCCACTCGCGCAAAAGAGGATAAATCCCATCCAGTAAACTCTTCTTCGAGCCAAGCTTCCAATGCTCCCTCATCATTGAGCAAGGCTTCCAATTCCTCGTCAGTTATTTCATCCTGCCCGACGACTGAAATAATCGACGTGCATGCTATCAGCGGAAACAAAAAACAGTTTCTCCGCCAAAAATGAATCGTGGTATTCATTTCTAAAGGTTCCTTGGGGAAGTCAAGGTATACGATTTGCTGGTGTTGGTGGTCCTATCTTTTTAACTTCCTTAACGAAATCTCCCCCGATTCCCATCCTAATTTGAGTAAAAATCAGGCGGCCCATTTCCGGGCCGCCTGAGTTTATTAGATTTCGGTCAATTCGCGGGTATCAGTACCCTAACCTTAACTTCAACCTGCAGAATCGGTCGTTGCATGATTTAAACGAAAATCACGCGCAGCCTGTTTGACCTTTTTCCTCAAAGCAATTTGTGCATCCCTTTGTGTCTGGTGAAGTGTACGGACGCGGAGTTTGATGGCCGCAGCTTGTTCCTCCGTAGCACCCTCCAACTCGGCTCTCATACCCGAAAGTGCTGTTTTGAATGCTGAAGTGGCAGCTCTAAAGGCCGCAATACATTCTTGAATTTCAGGATTGTCGTGAAGTATCCGTGGAACGCGAAAGTCACTGACTCTATCAGTTGGCTTGTCACGAACAGGTGCGGTGCCTTGGGCAAAAGCTGTTCCAGAGAGAAGCATAAGACCCATGCTGGTGATAATAATTAGTTTTTTCATTAGATATTAAGTTTAAGATTTAATTAGGGATTTGTTGGTCTAGTGCATGTTGAATGCCAATTGCCCCATAAATTGTTAATTCATTATATAACAACAGATTAGGGACTATCTGAATTTTAGAGAATACTCGAAGGCCTTCATTATGGGGAAAATTTCCCATACATTCTTAAACTCAAAATCTTCGATTTGGGGAATAATTCCCAGCATTAATCTACGGAAAAAAACTTGAGTGCCTTAGAGAACTATTCTCACGGTCCGGTATCTTTCACCAGCTTTTCGTCCCTGAAGTCTTTGCTAACCTGTCTTAAGTTTTTACGAAACTCAATTTGAGTAGCCCGATGATCAATCAGTAGTTGGCGTATTTGTTCACGTTTCAGCATTTTTTGACTTTCAGGAGCTTCTTGAAGAGCCCTTTTCATCGCATCAAGTCTGCTTCGAAACGTTTCTCGGGATGCATTGAACTCAGCGGCAAACACTTTGACCTGATCGTTGTCCCTTACGAGCGAAGGGACAGACGGACCACTCGGTCTAGTTGGGCGATCACCAGGAACTCCAATCGGATTTCGGATACCTCCTTCGGGAGAGGTCTG
The DNA here is from genome assembly GCA_027622555.1 of Verrucomicrobiota bacterium. Lineage (NCBI taxonomy): Bacteria > Pseudomonadati > Verrucomicrobiota > Verrucomicrobiota bacterium. Next base: position 20,527 of record JAQBYJ010000076.1, on the reverse strand, counting down.
GGCAAACGCAGAGCCCGAAATGATCCCGAGTCCTAAAACAATTTTTAAAAGGAGTTTGTTCATCTTCATTAATTTAGGGGATTTAAACGGATCCACGAGAATAAGGGACAATTGAGCTGGCAACCTATTCCATGCAACAATCCTAGTCAAGTCACCAGAAACAGGGCTATTCCTGAGATTTTTTTCCTGACAGTCGGTAACGAATATAATCCCGGTTCACACCCAACAAACGAGCCGCCGCGGAAACATTCCGATGGGTCTGCCTAAGCGCATGTTCGATAATTTCAATCACCGCCTCCTCTATGTTAAAACCATTCTCCGGAAACTGAAAGGCTACGTTGAACCACTGATCAGAATCCATACCAGTTATAACCACTGAATCCGGGTTACCTGCCAGCATCACCAGATCGAGAGAATCGCTTTCCTCAAAAATCAGAGACCGTTCCAGTTCGTGTGAAAGTTCCCTAACATTACCAGGCCACTCATGAGCTAATAAGCGTTGAATTCCAACGGGTGAAAGGTGTTTGCCCTTCACTTTGTACCGAGCCGACAAGCGCTCAATCAGATGTGCTGCAATTTGAGGTAGATCCTTTTTCCGTTGTTTTAGCGGGGGAAGCTGAATTCTTAATAAATCCAGGCGATGATATAAGTCTTCACGAAATTGTTTCTCAGCAACCAGCTCCTTAAGATTATCACCAGCAGCAGCAATAAGTCGGATATTTATTTTAATAGTCTTATTGCCACCAACTCGTCGAATCTCCTGATCTTCAATCGCCTTGAGTACTTTTGCCTGCAACGGCAAAGAAAGACTGGGGAGTTCATCAAGAAACAAAGTTCCACCATCCGCTGCCTCAAAAAGCCCAATTCGCGCCGTTTTCGCATCGGTAAAAGCGCCACGCTCATGCCCAAAAAGTTCAGACTCAGCAAGAGACTCGGGCAAGGCGGAGCAATTAACATCGACCAGCTCATTTTTAGATCTAGGTCCATTCGAGTGAAGCCATCTAGCCAAGGAAGTTTTACCTGTCCCCGTTTGACCTATCAATAATACAGGGGGTAGCGCATTGCCGAGTCGCCGGTCAGTTTCAATGATCTTATCAAGAGATTGTCTGATACCCGCCAACGATTCGCCAAAGAATAAACCTGAGTCTTGCGACTCCTTTTCTTTCCGAAATATTTCGATGCGATCTTGTTTTTGCTGCTTGCGACTGCGCAACATCACCAGAGGTAACTCATCAAGCTCAAAGGGCTTGGTCAAAAAGTCTACTGCTCCCAAACGCATGGCTTCGACCGCAGTTTCGATACCGCCTTCAGCCGTCATGACCAATACGCGGGTGGTACTGGCATAAACACCTTCACGAAGTAGCTCCAGTCCGTTTCCATCGGGCAAGTGAATATCCGACAAAACAATATCAAATGAAAAATCACTCACCTGGTTCCTCGCTTCATTGATAGTAAAAACCTGGGTCACTTCAGCACCACGTGACTCGAGATAAGCACCTATCCGCCGACAAAGCAGCTTGTCATCGTCCAGGACAAGAATAGTAATACCGTTCAGCGGGGAGTCATCCATATAAGAACTATGCAAGCTTGATTAACATCATTCCAATCATAAATGTGTAACTAGTGAATATCCACGCACGTTATTGCAAACGGACACACAGTTCACGAGGTTTCAATCAACTAACAAGTATTTTTATGGCCGCCCAAAAACGTAATCTATCCTTACTGCTCTTTATCTGGCCAGGAACGTTGGTTCTGGCATTTTTCTTTGGCAGACTAACTCTTTCGAATGATCCAGCAGCCAGCTATCAAGCTGCATTGGAAATTCAAAAGGAAAAGAGCAATGCCAAATCCCAACCCGTCGGTAAGATAGACACCAAGTCGCTCGACGAGGTGGAAATGATAAGGGAAGGCGTAATAGATCCTATCCTCCAAATTCGTAACGCATTAACGCAAAACGACCCCTTAAAACAAATGGCTTTGTTGACAGAAGCTTTTTCAAAACTGACCAAGGACAATATACAGGAGGGAATAGCTCTGCTGGACTCGTTACCTGATGGGCGATTCAAACAACAAATGGAAACCTTGCTCTACAGCACTTGGGGAAAATTGGATGGACCTGCAGCGATGGAATACGTCCTGAGTCAGGCCGAAGAAGACACGGGAGGAGGACGCGGACGCGGAGGCCCCGTAAGCCGAGGCGGACCAGGAGGACCTGGAGGATTTGGCGGGGATAGAGAATTTGGCGGGGATAGAGGAGGAATCAGTTCATTTCGAAATTCTGCTGCAGTCATGTCAGGATGGGCAGAAGTCGACCCAAAAAATGCGGTCGCCTACGCTGCCGAAAATGGAAGCACTGAAGGCGGTCGGAATACGCTCATGCTCTCTGCGATGCAGGGTTGGGCTAACAACGATATTGAAGGTGCCATCAATTATGCGATAAATGAAGTTCCGCAAACCGCGGATCAAGATCGTGGAGGACGCGGCGGCCAAGGCGGTGGCGGTGGAGGAGGTATGGAAAACTTTCTAATTAACCGGTATGTCAACGAGGATCCACAAGCGGCTTCACAATGGGCGCTTTCTCAAACGGACCCGGAAGTTCGCAAAGATGCAATTGGCACCATAGCAAGATCCATGGCGGCAGACAGTCCGGAAGCAGCTGCTTTATGGGCGCAGGCTATTTCTGATCCGGAGGCACAAGCCGAGGCACTCAGAGGGACAGCTTCCGGCTGGGCGAGAGAAGATCCTGCCGCTGCATTGAATTGGGCACTAAACATAGAGGATTCGAGCGTATCAAGTCAGGCAACCAGATCGGCTCTCAGTACCTGGGCCCGGGAGGATCCTGTCAGTGCAGGTGACTACGTGTATAATATGGATCCTGGTGCGACAAAAGATTCAGCTGCAGCAACTTTGACCCAAAACCTGGTAAGGCAGGATCCGGAAATGGCCCTATTATGGGCAGAGTCTATTACCGACCCGGAATTACAGACACGAACCTTGGCTCCTATTACCGATGGTTGGATGAAAAGAAATCCGGAGGAAGCCACCAATTGGATCCAATCATCGACATTACCCGAAGCAACCAAACAAGCCCTCCTTGCACCAAAGGCTCCCAGACCCTAGCCAGAGGCGGTAAATAACAGCAAAGTTTTTAATATTTGGATTTTAAAAAGGTAAGTTTATCCATACGGTTGAATTTGGCCAATGCCGTCATCCGAACTGAAATTACTTACCCTCAACATTGCGCATGGAAGAGGTCCGATTCTTCACCAAGGTCTGGTGAAGCAGAAAACCATCCTCAAATGGATGGGGAAAATTGCGGATCTCCTAATTGATCAGCAACCCGACATTGTCGCTCTTCAGGAGATTGACGAAGACTCACAATGGAATGGAAATTGGACCTTCTTGAGTTTCTCCGACGTGAGGGCGGGTATGAAAATGCAGCCTACGGAATGCACAATCGCCACGACGGGAAGTACAGACTCAATTACGGCAACGCCTTCCTCTCAAAATATCCAATTATAGCTGAGGAATTAGTCGTATTCGACCAAAAGAAAATTGGCTCAAAAGGATTCCTTTACTGCCGGTGTGAGACTCCGTTTGGATCATTGGATTTCATAAACCTACACTTGGACTTCAAATCCAAAAAATCGCGTCTTGTTCAATGCCATGAGATTAAGAAATTTGTCCTGAATAAAGAATTGGAATATGGTGTTGAGAATCCTCTTGAACCATTTGTCATGGGAGACTTTAACGCAAAAATCTCCAATCAACAAGATGCGGCGAAGTTTTTACTCGAAGAAATATCTGCTCACACGAGCTACAGATCCTATCCTGTAAAAGCCAATACTTTCCCCTCTTACTTACCTAGAAAGGCAATTGATTATATTTTCGTACCCGAAGCGTTTCATGTACATCACAGCGAGGTTGTTCGAAGAAATGTTTCGGACCATAGAGCGGTACTGGTAGAGTTGACCTCAAAGATTCCGCAACAAAAACAAGAGTTTTACCCAAAGCCTTGAGAGAAAGACTTAGGGCTTGATGATCCCAAACACTACCCACGATTTAAGGTAAACTTAGGTGGATTATTTTTGCACTCTGCACAGGTCGAAGTAGATTTGCTAAATCTCATCACCTAATACCCATATCATCCTATCTCATGAAACGGAAAACTGCCCTCGGATTAGCTGCGTTTACAACTGTGGCAGCAGGTTTAGGCCTGGCCATTGGCTACAATCCTGAGGCCTTCCGTTCATATGGAACTTACCTTTTGGGATTGGTTTTAGCTTTGGCCGTTTTCCTTGCGATATCCCGAGGACGAGAAATTCGTAGGCAGCACCCGCGACACTTTAATTAGAAGGTACACAATCCAGTCCACTCTTGGACGCGGTAGAGGAGGCTCTTAAATTTAGCGCTCCACCCAGTTTCTTCCCAAGCAGCTAAATCAAGCGTGTAGGACAAGCCTGGAGGGTTCTTCCATAAAGTTTCAAAGTAAGTTCTGAAACGATCCATAGAAACCAGGGAACCCTCCACCCACACATTGGCCTCGAGGTTTAAATCGCCGATATTTCGACGAGTCCAATTCGCTGAACCCAAGCATAGCTGATTCTTTCCCGTGCGTGGATTGGATATGGCCACAGCTTTATTATGAAACTGCTCTCCATGCGTATCTGCCCAGACAATGCTTATATTGTGCTCTACAGCTAATTCTCGAAACTCCCCGGCAACAATCCGATTGGGGATACCATTTTTTTCACGACCAAAGGCATCCCTATTAGCATCAAGGACCATGCGAATCTTAGCACCATTTTTTGCAGCTTGTTTGATCGCCGCAATCACCTCCCTATCTGATAAATAGAATAAGGTAATCATGATTTCATCCCCGTTTGAAGCTCCATGAAAGAGCTCAATTAAACTATCACGAATAGCGCCCTCGGTTATCCACTTTACACGGACTGCACCTCCGCCTCCGGGCGCTGAAGCAGGTAGTTCACTTGCCAGTACCTTGATGTGATCGATCTCTTCGGGCAGCAACTTTTCAGGAAATGCCGCTTCGTGAGACCAGGTGATGAGCTTCAATTCGGAGTCAAGGGCCTCCAAGCCGGGAGAACCACGGACACGGATACCCATATTTGAATGAGCCGAACTGCCATCAGCAGGATTAAGACTACTCACCAATAAATCGACTCCATCTTTTTGAGACGCGGTGATAGCAACCTTACGATGATTTGCTTTGAAAAACAAAAGGTGCCCGAGTTGCTTCAGGGAGATCTTGGGGCCATCAACTATAAGCGGATTCGTCACCCATGGTTTATTTACCAGGGAAGTTTCTTTATTCGGATTAGGAGTAAAGCGCGAATAAAAGCGGGCGTTCGTCCCATAAATCCAATTGGAGTCTGGCAGATCCCACAAATGCGTGAAAACAACCCTTACACCTGCATCTTCCAGTTCTTTAAAAAACGCTGGAGCCATGTTGCCATAGATACGATTGATTGGATCGGTCAGTAGAAGGATGGGAAGATCAGGATGCGCCCGTTTCTTTTTTATCAAAGTCGAAGCAAGCTCGGTTGAAAGTTTCCGATGATCTTCAATGATCGTCCCCTGAAAATGATTCCATAGGAAAAAATCTAACACAATAAATTGATCGGCCCGGGCTATCATATCGAGTAGCTCATCAAAAATTTCTTGTTTGATCACTCGTTGCTTTCGCGCCGAATCCCAGGCAGTCGAGTCGATCAACAATTCCACATCGGAATCCAAAACAGACATCCATTCGCTTTCGCAATGAGCACCATCTGGCAACAGCGGTTGATCTATCATAACAAAGGGCAGTATCAATGGACTTAACGCCAATAAAAGAAAAAATATATCAAAAATCCGAAGTGACCTTCGAAGTTTTTCTTCCTTTGCCATAAGGTTCAAATCGTTAGTGGCCCAAAACAAAAGGTCCACCTAAAAAGCGGTTCATCTATATCAGTTACTCAAACCGCAATGCATCGATGGGATGCAATTTCGCGGCCTTGTAAGCGGGGTACATGCCAAACACTATTCCGATTACAGAACAGGTGGCAATGGCAACCCCAGTCCAGAACCAGGGGAAAATCACCGCGGAATTCGAAAGCTTGGCTATTATGTTGCCGCCAATCACACCCAAGACAATACCCACAACGCCTCCAACTTCGCAGAGGAAGATGGCCTCCAAAAGAAACTGTTTAAGTATATCCTTTTTACGAGCGCCAATCGATTTTCGGACACCAATTTCCCTCGTTCGTTCGGTAACACTGACAAGCATAATATTCATCACTCCAACGCCGGCTACTGCCAAGGCCACCGCGCTTATTATAAGTCCCCCTTTACCGATCATTGAGGCGATTTTATCAAACATCTCCTTGATGGCATCATTCGAGGTAACATCAAAATTATTGGGATCCTCGGGCTCCAGACCGCGAACTACCCGTAACTGACCAATCGCTTGATCTTGGGCTTCACCCATAAGTTCGATGCTAGGAGCTTTTACCGCGAGGTTCATTGTGGTGTTATCGTGGGCCCGAATTGAAAGAAAGCGTGTGATGGGAATCATTACCATTTGATCGGGATTGCTTCCAAAACTCTGACCCTTTTCTTTTAAAACACCTACTACCGTGTATTTCGTTCCCCGTTGCACAATTAATTTACCTAAGGGATTTTCATCCGGGAAAAGCGCTCCAGCCACTGCAGACCCGATAAGGGTCACAGTACGACTAAACTCTACATCTTCGGACGTCAGGTTTCGCCCAAACTCAACATCCATGGGAAAACATTCCAGGTAATTCTCATTGGTACCGATGACACGCAAGTTTCGGGCTGTTTTCCGATCTTTGTATCGAGCTAATTCGCCTCCACCTCCCAAATAAATGCACACAATAGAATCAGACTCAGATTCTAATAGTATTTTGAATCGCCGGGCCTGCCGATAATCAATTCTGGGACGATCTCGGTAGTTCCACCATCCATCATTTATTTTAACCGCAGGGTATTTGCTAATCTGAAAAACGCCCCCGGCAAACACTTCCAAATTCTTATCGATAGATGAACGCATCGCAGAAAGAGCGGTCATAACCCCCACTACAGAAAAGACACCAATTGCAATTCCCAGTATAGTAAGCGAGGAACGCAGCTTGTTTGATTTCAGCGATGCAAGCCCCATGCTCACGATCTCCATGGGGCGTATTCGCCTACTTCGGTCGAAACGGAGACGATCACTCATGGCGCAAGGCGGTTGCAGGATCGAGGCGAGAAGCTGAAAATGCCGGAATGATTCCTGAAAGAACACCGACCAAGGTGGAAGCAATCATCCCGGCGATTACTAACTCGATCGAAAACACAAAAGGGAAATTTGGAAATATTTTGTCGACTACAGATTTCAGGCCATAAGCTACAAGGAGACCAATGCCACCTCCCACCAGACAGACCGAAATCGCCTCAGTCAAAAACTGAATCAAGATGGAAGAGCGCCTTGCTCCCAATGCCCGGCGGGTACCTATTTCCCGGGTACGTTCTTTCACGCTAACAAAAGTGATATTCATTATCCCGATGGCACCCACGAAAAGAGAGAGGCCGGTAATTCCAAATCCGGCAATGGCCAAAGTAGCCTTTACAGAATCAAACGCATCCTCAACCGAATCGGTACTGTTGATTGCAAAGTTATCCTCTTCCTCAGCAACCTGTCCGTGAATTCGCCGCATGGCCCCCATCAATTCAAAGCGAGCCTCTTCCTTATCAGCACCTGGAGCAATTTTAACCCGAATAATTGTGTGCATGTACCAGTTGTAATGCTTCCGCAGCCATTTCAATGGTACCAGGGCATAATTATCAAAACTCCCGAGGCCAAAAAAAGATCCCATTCGACCGAACACTCCGACCACTTCCACTTCTCTACCCTTCAAGCGGACAGTCTGGCCTACGGCCGATTGATCCGGGAACAAAGCATTCGCAACGTCATAACCCAATATCACAACTCCTCGTCCTGACGTAGATTCAACTTGGCTGAAAAATCGACCTTCCTCAATCGGAGCTTTGTTGATGAATTCAAAATTTTCATCGGTCCCTCGCGTTTCAACATTAGAAATCGATCTGTTCTTTGTTTTTAAATCTCCTTGCGGCCACCAGTATACATCAGGAGCAGCACGGAAAAGCAGGGAATCTTCCGTTTCGGCAATAATTTCATTCAATTTATCGGATTCGTTATCGCGAATATAGGGACGATTTTTTAAATACATCCAGGCATCTCCCGACTCATCCCATTTATGCCTTCCCACAAAAAGAACGTCCGAACCAATAATTTCCAGACTGTCGTTCACTCCTTTATCGATGCCATTCATGGCAGTTCCCATCAACGTAACGGCAAGAACCCCAATGATGACCCCAAGCATGGTCAAAAAAGCTCGCGTCCGGTGAGCATTCAACTGCTCGCCCGCAATTCGAACGCTTTCCACGGACTCGCTGATAAATCGTCTCATCCTTTGAGAGGATTCACCTCATCTGTTTCTATTTTCCCATCCATTAGCCGAATAAAACGATGCGCATGACTAGCAATATTCTCCTCATGCGTTACCAAAATAATAGTGTTTCCCTGCCGATGAAGCTCATCGAGCAACTCCATTATTTCAGCACCCGTTTTTGAATCGAGATTACCAGTTGGCTCATCAGCCAAAATAATTGAAGGGCCATTCACCAGAGCCCGAGCTATTGCCACACGCTGGCGCTGACCTCCGGAAAGCTCATTCGGTTTATGGGTCACACGATCGGCCAGCCCCACTTTTCTACAGGCGTCGAGCGCCATTTCTTCGCGTTCCCATTTGGGTATACCTGCATAGATGAGCGGTAGCTCCACATTACGTAAGGTTGTCGCGCGTGCCAATAGGTTGAAACTCTGGAAAACAAATCCGATCTTCTGATTCCGGATGAAAGCCAACTCGTTGTCATCCATTTCGGCGACATCCTCTCCTTCAAAGAAGTATTGACCTGAAGTAGGCGTATCCAGACACCCCAGCATATTCATTAAAGTGGATTTACCGCTGCCCGATGGACCCATGATCGCAACATAATCGTTCCGGTAGATTTTGAGATTTACGCCATCAAGAGCCTTCACGATGTTTGCCTTTCCCAAATCGTAAAACTTCTCAACCCGACCAATGTCGATGATGGGGTCGCCGATTCCTATATAAGGCTGATTCATGCTTTCGATTTCCATTACGAAACGCTCAATGAGGTTCAGCCCTTTTCAGCTTCAGGTTTTTTCTTATTTTCCGCTTTCTTCTCAGAAATGGCAATCTCGTGCTTCAACTGCCGGGTGATGGCTCTATAACTGCCGGACACAACCTGTTCACCAGGTTCGATTCCTTCCTCGATCACAATATAAGCATTGTCTGCTATACCCGTTTTCACCTCGCGCATAACAACTTTAGCGTCCTTCACTACAAAGACTATGCGCTGTAAATCTTCTTTGGAATCCTTTCCCTTTTTATCCTCGTTCGCGATCAAATATTTGTCGACGTCATCAACCTCTTTCCCATCTGACTTCTTATCGTCCACTTCTTCGGCATCCGGATTGAGTGCTTTTCTAACTTCGTCTTTCTTTCGAACGGTAACCGATTGCATGGGTACCGAAACGGCATCTTCAACCGTTTCTGTTTCAATGTCTGCCGTAGCTGTCATCCCGGGTCGTAACTTTGGACTTGGGGCTGTCAGTTTAATCCTTACCTCAAAGGTGGTTAGCTGATCATTATTCTGACGAACATTGGCGGCTGAGCTTGATATTTCGGTAACATAGCCATCGAATTTAACATCGGACATAGCATCCACCTCAACAGTGGCTTTGTCATTCACCTTCACATGAATGATGTCTGTCTCGCTCACCTCAATCCGTACTTCCATATTCGTCAGGTCAGCCACCCGCATAATTTCTGTTCCAGCAAAAGAACCGGTCCCAACAACCCGTTCTCCTAGCTCCGAATCCAGTTTGCTTATCGTTCCATCCATAGGCGCAAAGGTAACTGTTTTGGACAATTCTTCTTCCGCTTCTTCCAAAACAGACATGGCTCGCTCGATCTCCAACAACGAGGACTGCTCCTGCATTTTGCGAATCTCCACTAAGGTTTTCCCGTCTTCCAATTCCTTTTCACTGATAAAGCCTTTGGCAAACAATTCCTCCACGCGGCCCAAATCCTGTTCTGCCTGCAATCGCTGGGCTTTGGCTTCCAAAGAACGGGCCTTGGCTGTGTTGATGGTTACTTTTCGCTGACGCACTTGAGTCTCAGCACGGTCTGGATCCACCCGTACCAGCAGGTCTCCCTTCTTCACGAGTTGCCCTTCAACTACCGGAAGGTCGATTATTTCTCCTGGGACTTCTGAGGAAATTTTTATCTCAACTTCAGGGAAAATACGGCCGGTAGCAGAAACAATGCTGGTTATCGTACGTCGTTCGGCCTTTTCGGTCGTCACTTCAATAACTTCCTCTTTTTTGCGCGTGGCTAAAAGCACTACGGTCGCTATTGCCATTAAGAATAGAACAGAAAAAACGATCAGCTTTTTCTTGGATTTTTTTCGAGGACTCACAGAAGGATTAATGATTTTGAGGTTAGGAAGTGGGTATAGGTAGATGGTGACTCAACAATTTACAACCGAGTTTCATGGAAAGGGAAATATTCTCAAAGCACTAAAATAATAGCTTAATAACGCGACTTAGCCGCACTACTTAACAAGTGGACACCCAAAACATTCAGAGAGTCGCAAAAAAATTCCAGAAGGAGTTGCACCGAACCAACGAGCTTTGCAGTTTTCCCCTTCCAATTTAATATGTCAGCTCAGCAGGAATACATTCACCTACGCGGAATCCGCCAAAACAATCTAAAAGGATTTGATCTGGATCTTCCTCTGGGGAAGTTGGTGGTTGTGACCGGGCTGAGTGGCGCGGGGAAATCCTCGCTCGTTTTCGAAACACTCCATGCAGAAGGTCAACGGCGCTACGTCGAAACATTTTCACCTTATACCCGCCAATTCCTGGAGCTACTCGACCGCCCGAAATTGGATTCAGTAGAAAATATAAGACCTTCAATCGCCATACAGCAGAGCAACACGGTTAAAACGACCCGCTCTACCGTTGGAACCATGACTGAACTAACCGATTTCTTCAAAGTTTGGTTCAGCCACGTAGCCAAATTGTACGATCCAGATACGGGCGAACTGGTGGAGGATGACAATCCGGAATCTATTTGGAAAAAGGTCCACGCCAATTCCAGGGACAAAACACTGCTGCTTGCTTTTCGCATTGACCGTCCGAAACAACTCCAATGGGAAGAAATTCTGGGACCTTTGAAATCGCAGGGGTACACCCGTGTATTAGTGAAAGGCAAAGTGGTCCGCCTGGAGGAATTGCAGATCTCGCAACTGAACAAAGCAGAATTGTTCATCATCCAGGATCGCTTGAAAATTTCCGGAAAGAGTCACAACCGTTTCCTGGAATCGGTTCAAGTTGCCCTGCACTACGGCCGGGGCGAAGTGGTATTTTTTGACGAAGGAGGCAAAGAGTCCGGGCATTACTCAATCGGTCTGCATTCGCCGAAGTCCGGCAAGCGGTATAAACCAGCCACACCCTCGTTGTTTTCCTTCAATTCTCCGATTGGTGCATGCCCCGAGTGCCGAGGCTTTGGTCGCATTGTGCAGGTAGATTACCGGCTCGCGATCCCAAATCGCAAATTGAGTATCGACGATGGCGCTATCAAAGCCTGGCTAGGGGCTGTTTACGGAGAAAGTCTGAAGGACCTGAAAATATCCTGCCGGAAGAAAAAGATACCGACGAACATTCCTTTCGAGGATATGCCGGAGGAGCATCAGAAATTTGTAATTCAGGGAGATCCCAAATTCGGGAAACCTGGCTACAAATGGCCCAAAGCATGGTACGGGCTAAAAGGATTTTTCGATTGGCTGGAAAACAACACCTATAAAATGCATGTGCGGGTGTTCCTCTCTCGCTTCCGCACCTACACGGAGTGCCCAACTTGCAACGGCACGCGACTCCAACCCGAGTCACTTTGCTGGAAATGGCGTGGGATGCAGCTGCCGGATCTCTATGAGATGCCGGTTCAAGATCTCCTTCGTCTCGTAAAAGATCATTTTGTACCGACCGGCGACCATCGTGTTGATTTGGCATACGAATCCATTCTGACCCGTCTCACGTACCTCGACCAGGTTGGATTGGGTTACCTCACTCTCAACCGTCCTTCCAAAACCTTATCGGGTGGCGAAGTTGAAAGAGTAAACCTCACCTCCTGTCTGGGAACTTCCTTAGTCGACACCTTGTTTGTGTTAGACGAACCATCCATTGGTCTTCATTCGCGCGATATTGATCGGCTTATCCGGATTCTCCGGCGACTCACAGACATGGGAAATACAGTGGTGGTAGTCGAACACGACGAATCGATTATTCGGGCCGCAGATCATGTGTTGGAAATTGGACCACAACCTGGTAACCTTGGCGGGAACCTGGTTTTCCAAGGGTCATTAAAAGACTTATTAACCGATGAAGCGTCTATCACGGGCCAATACCTTTCAAACCGTAAAACCATCTCCTCTCCTGACAAACGCCGACACGTCAAAACAAACGGAACCAAGAAATCGCCGGCCACTCCTTTCCTTTCTTTCAAGAACGTATCCAAGCACAATATCCGAAAACAAGATTTCAAGATTCCACTTGAAAGACTGGTCTGTTTAACCGGCGTCAGTGGCTCAGGGAAATCCACACTCCTGGACAATGTCATTCACCAAGCCTTTAAACAGGAGCGTGGATTGGTCGTGGAAGACCCGGCCGAGGTAGCTCAGATCGAATGCCCCATTTCTTTTGCCGACGTCGTTCTGGTCGACCAGGGGCCTGTCACCAAGACACCGCGCTCCAATCCTATTTTGTATGTAAGTGCCTGGGACGATATAAGAACACTTTTCGCCAAAACGGATGAAGCACAATCCCAGGGCTTCACGACGTCTTTCTTTTCCTTCAACGCTGGCGATGGGCGTTGTGATAACTGCACGGGTCTTGGCTACGAACAAGTGGAGATGCAATTCCTGTCAGACGTTTTCGTCACTTGCCCGATTTGCGAAGGCGAACGTTTCAAGCCGGAGATATTGGAGATTCAGTGGAGCGGTAAATCCATTGCCCAGGTCCTCCACCTGACGATTACCGAGGCTTTGGATTTCTTTAAGGATCAACCCAGGATCAAGCACAAACTCAAGTCCCTCGACGCGGTTGGACTTGGTTACCTAAAACTGGGCCAACCGCTCAACACCTTATCGGGCGGAGAATCTCAACGATTGAAATTGGTCAAGTATCTATCCCAGGTGGGCGAGACCGATAAATATTCGCTTCTGCTACTGGATGAGCCAACGACGGGTCTACACAAACACGACGTCAATCGCCTGATACAGGTGCTCCATCAACTGGTCGACGAAGGTCACAGTGTGGTCGTTATTGAACATAACCTCGATCTCATCAAATGCGCCGACTGGATCATCGAACTGGGACCCGAAGCAGGCAAAGCTGGAGGCAAGGTCATTGCAACAGGAACGCCGGAACAGCTGGCAAAGAAAAAAGTCCCTTCCCAGCCATTCCTGATTGCCGAGTTAAATCGAGGAAACAACAAATCGGAACAAACCCGCTCACAACTGCTTGCAGCCGAACCTTCGGGGAAATACCAAGCCAACCGCAGTTCCTCGACCCTCGTCTCTGAACCCTCCACAAAGGTTCTTCGAGTCCTGGGCGCACGCCAACATAATCTAAAAAACATTTCCGTCGATATTCCCCACAATGAAATAACCGTTGTCACCGGGGTTTCTGGATCGGGAAAATCCAGCCTGGCTTTCGATATTGTTTTCGCCGAAGGACAACGACGTTTTCTTGAATCGATGTCCGCATACGCCCGCCAATTTGTCGAACAACTGCCCCGTCCGGACATTGATGACCTGCGAGGAATCGCACCCACAGTGGCCATCGAACAACGCGTGACCCGTGGCAGTCGTAAATCGACCGTGGCAACCATCACCGAAGTCGCTCAATACCTACGTTTGTTGTATGCACGCCTGGGCATTCAACATTCACCGGACTCAGGTCTTCCGGTGATTTCCATGAGCCCATCCGCTTTAGTAAAGCATCTTCAATCTCAGCTCGCTTTACCTAAACTCAAAAAACAAAACCACATTTATCTGGCGTCCCCACTAATTCGAGGACGCAAAGGGCACCACGAACCTGTCGCAACTTGGGTAGCCAAACAAGGTTATGAATTCATGCGCATCGATGGTGCTCTCATCGACGTTTCAAAATTCAAAAAACTATCCCGTTACAACGAACACGATATTGAAGTAGTGATCGCTGATTTAGGTAGGGCTCGATCGCCGTGCGAACCGTTGAATACATCCCATTTAAACCAACTCCTCAAACGCGCCCTTCGCCTCGGTAAAGGCGCGGCCATGCTTGTGGACAGCTCAGGCAACATTTTTTCCTGGCTCTCCACTGAACGGGTCGACCCAAGCACAGGAGGAGCTTACCCGGAACTCGATCCCAAGCACTTTTCCTGGAACAGCTCCAAAGGCTGGTGTCCAGAGTGTCGTGGAAACGGTAACAATTGGCTGGAAAACGAGGACGAAGACGTTGACCGTAAGTGGTTCCTTGAACCCTGCGGCATCTGCCATGGAGAACGACTCAATCTTCTTTCCCGCAGTGTGTACTTATATTTCAAAGACGGATCAGAGCTTACACTTCCTGGACTGCTCAACTTACCTCCGGCTGGACTTTTAAATCGTTTGCACAATCTGAAGCTCGACCGCAAAGGTAAGGCCGTCGTCACCGACATTCTGCCGCAAATTGAAGAGCGATTAAAGTTCATGGGGCAAGTGGGTCTCGACTATCTTGGCATGGATCGACCCACTTCGACGCTCTCTGGTGGCGAAGCGCAACGCATCCGCCTTTCAGCACAGTTAGGGTCAAATCTCTCAGGCGTACTGTATGTTTTGGACGAACCGTCCATTGGTCTACACGCCAAGGACAACATGCGATTGATCGAGTCTCTCAAAGACCTGAAGGACCGCGGCAATACTTTACTCATAGTCGAGCATGACGACGAGACCATGGAGCACGCCGACCGTATCATTGATATCGGTCCCGGTGCCGGTGTCCACGGCGGAGAGATTATTGCAAATGGACCTTTGGAAGAGATTCTTAAAAACGAGAATTCTATAACTGGCCGCTATCTAAAACACGGTATCCCCCACCCGATTCGCGGAAGTTACCGTCAACTTCCACCGCGCTACCATGCCCGGAATAAATCAGCTCAGGATTGGCTCGTCCTGGGAAGGCCGGGACTACGCAACCTGAAGGGTGATGACTTACACATTCCCATGGGCAAACTCACCATGGTGGGCGGGATTTCTGGTGCAGGAAAATCAACGCTTATTCGCGACCTCTTGCATCCGATCGTTGAGTACGCGCGGATACACAAGAAATCCAAAGTAGAAGAGAAAGAGTTTTCCCAAGCGGTGCCTCTTCCCAACACCCACGCTGGTAAACCGTTTACCCGCTTGCTGAATGGCGATCGTTTTCGCGCCGTCATAGAGGTTGACCAAAAACCGATTGGAAAAACGCCACGCTCCACTCCCTCAACCTACATGGGAGCCATGGACATTATCCGTCGCTTTTTTGCAAACCTGCCAGAAGCGAAAATGCGCGGGATGACTGCCAGTACCTTTTCTTTTAATACAGCCGGAGGACGGTGTGAAACCTGTAAAGGCTCAGGACAGATCAAGCTCGAGATGAACTTCCTGCCCGATGCCTATATGACTTGCGAAGACTGTCATGGAACACGCTACGGTCCCGAACTGGATGATCTTCGCTGGAAAGAGAAGTCTATTGCCGACGTCCTGAACATGACCTTCGAAGAAGCAGCAGCGTTTTTTAAAACGCACTCGTTACTCGCGGACATGCTCGAACTCATGGTGCAAACAGGGCTCGGTTACCTGACTCTCGGCCAAAGCAGTCCCACCCTGTCAGGCGGTGAAGCCCAACGTCTCAAACTCGTCAGTGAGCTCGCCAAAGGCCTCCCCAGCTTCCGCGATAAAAGCCGCGCCATTAATTTCCAGAATCTCTACATCCTGGAAGAGCCCACCATCGGGCTTCATATGAGCGACTGTGAAAAATTGATCCATCTGCTCCACCAACTCGTCGACCAAGGCCACACGGTCATCGTCATCGAACACAACCTCGACCTGCTCGCCGAAGCTGACTTCCTGATAGAGGTTGGCCCTGAAGGCGGAGAGAAAGGCGGACATATTCTTTACCAAGGCCCCGTCAAAGGACTAAGCAAAATCAAGAAAAGTCCAACCTGGCCGTTTCTGAAAAAGAAACTTAAACGCTAATTCCCATGGGAATTCTTCACACAATCCCAACTTGACGGGATGCCGCATAGTAATATTGTAATACTTATGAGAACTACAATATTACTCGATGATGAACTCGCCGAAAATCTTAGGAAAGCCGCTCGCATTCGCGGTTTGAGTTTCAGCGCATTCATAGCCGAAGCGGGACGCGCGGCACTGAAGGCTTCAACCTCAAATAAAGAGGAACCATTCGAGTTGATTGTAGCTGGTGGCGGTGGGCCAAAACCTGGCATTGATCTGGATAAAACGAGTCAGTTGCTGGCTGCTGAAGATGAGGAACGCTACGGATCATGAAGCTCTGCGACGTGAACGTGCTGATCTATTCCCATCGTCAAGATGCCAGTCCCGAACACGAGTCTTACGCGGAGTGGCTAACAAATCTCGCACGCGGTCAGGAAGCGTTCGGTCTCTCCGAAGCTGTCTTGAGTGGATTTATTCGAATCGTTACTAATCCTCGAGTATTTAACGCTCCCACTCCAATAAACCTGGCACTCGACTTTTGCGAAAATCTCAGAACACGGCCCCAAGCATGTTTGCTAAGACCTGGCGACCGGAACTGGACCATTTTCGATTCTCTGTGCAGAAACATTCCGGCAAAAGGTAAATTGGTGGCTGACGCCTGGCATGCGGCACTGGCTATAGAATACGATTGTGAATGGATTACCACAGACAGTGATTTCGCACGATTTCCGGGATTAAAATGGAGGCATCCGCTCAACAATTAGTTTTCTGCCAATAGAAAAGGTCGCGTACATACAAAGGTGATAAAAAACCTTACCATGTTCCCTTCGTTCTCCCACCAATCAGCGACCCTCTCACCTTTTTAAACATTCCAGAATGAGTGCCTATATCTTAAGATAGAGAAATCAACACGAATGGTTCGATACTCGCATCTGCTTCACCAGGTTTTTAAAACTTTATCGACCGACTTCTTGGAAGTCTTCACTAAGCGTTGGATGAGTGAAAACGGAATGTCGTGCAGAACATAACGCTCACAAATATCATTCAGCATCGCCAGCCATAATTTGGCCGTCATTTCAGAATCGTAAAGGGCTCGGTGAAATTGTCCATCGGAGGATATGTTCATGGCCTCCACAAGAGAACCCAGCTTGTGGTTCGGCGCATTCTGAAAAATCCTTCGGGAAAGAAGCATCGAGCATGCAAATTCCCCGGAGTAGGTTCTCGATATTTTACCCAGCTCAGCATCCAGAAAACGTTTATCAAACCCAGCGTTGTGCGCGACCAAGTTATCATCCTCAATAAAGTCAGCAAATCTGTGCATCACCTCCCCGCAGGGAGCCGCGTCTCTCAGCATCTCGTTGGTGATTCCCGTAAAGCCCTCAATAAATCCACTAATGCGAAAACCGGGATTCATTAACTCCTGAAAGCGTTCCACAACTACACCTTCCTTTATCCGCACCGCGCCAATTTCGATCGCACAATCTCCCCAATCCGGTGAAAGGCCGGTCGTTTCAAAATCCAAAACAACAACGGTGTTAGCAGAATGCATTTTTATTCTTTAAAAGATTAGCCGAATCGGGTTTTGCGGGAAAAAGAATCATGAATTAAAATCACACGAACAGACTTTCGCTTTGCAATAACAAGATCAAGACGACGGACTTTTCCCCAGCGCATTTTGAGCAGGGCGATGATTGATCTCTATCTATTCTACGTGGAAGTGTTCAATAATCTGAAGATCCCTCAACCGAATCAAAGTGGCCAGACAATCAGGATGACCGGTATGCTGACCGCAATGACCAATATTTCTAAGGGCAACCCCATGCGCCAATAATCACCAAACTTATAGCCGCCAGGTCCCATGATGATGGTGTTGTTCTTGTGACCTATTGGCGTAAGAAACGCACAAGACGCTGCCACGGCGACCGCCATAAGAAAAGAATCGGGATTGGCGTTAAGACCTTGGGCGATGCCGATGCCGATGGGCGCTGCTATCAATGCAGTAGCCACGTTGTTGAGAACGTCGGAAAGGGTCATCGTGACGATCATCAGTAGAGTGAGTACGGCTACGACCGGTAATCCTGAAGTCAAATTGAGTAAGCCTTCGGCGATAATCGCAGTGCCGCCGCTCGTCTCCAAAGCCGCACCGATAGGAATCATTGAGCCAAGCAACACAATAACAGACCACTCTACCGAACCATAGACCTGATTGAGAGGAACAATCTTAAGCAGAACATACACGATGACCACGGCAGCAAGTGCAAGCGGTAAGTATACCCAACCAAAACTGGCAGAAATAATAGCGGCGGCGAAAACACCCACTGCCGTCCAGGCTTTGCTTCGTTGCTTTACTTCAAGCCCACGTTCCGCGATGGGCAAACAACCAAGCCATTCCGCAACATCGGGTAACTGATCTTCTTGCCCAAGCAGTAGCAAGATATCGCCGACCTGAATGCGCTCTTTGCGAATGCGTTCCCGGATGCGGGTGCCTCCACGCGAAATACCCAATAGAGTAACGCCCTGGCGATGGAGAAGTCGCAAATCCACCGCCGACCGTCCTCCGATACGTGCACCATCCGGCACCACTACTTCCATGAGGACTAGTGCTTCAGCGGTGATGCCATTGAACTTCTCAGATTTTACAAATTCCAAACCTGCCGCACCAACAAATTGATCAATCGCTTCAGGTCCTCCCTCAATCACAATCAGGTCGCCTTTGCAAATAGCGTGGTCGCGGGCCAGCCCTGGCACCCGCTTTCCGCGATGCACAAGTCCGACGGTGTTAACATCGTATTCGACAGCCAAATCGTCCAGGTCTCTAAGCGACTTCCCAATTGTTTTAGAGGTCTCAGGCACCTTGGCTTCAGCCAAGTACCCCTTCAGATCCAAAAGATCCTTTCCAGTATCGTGCTTACCACGTTCAACCGGAATCAGACGCCATCCGATAAGAGTCACGAACAAGATACCTGCAATCGCGACAACGATACCCACAGGTGCAAAATCAAACATCCCGTATGGCTCGCCGAGTGCGTCCTCGCGAAAGATAGCAATAACGATATTAGTGGGCGTGCCAATGAGTGTCACCATGCCACCGAGAATGGATGCAAAGGAAAGTGGCATGAGCGTGATCGCCGGACTCCTCTTTGCTCGGCGTGCTGCCTGAATATCGATAGGCATCAGCAGGGCTAACGCAGCGACGTTATTCATAATACTCGAAAGCGCAGCAGAGATGCTCGCCATAATTCCGATATGCGCTTGTTGACCGCGCGATCCCTTAATCACTTTTTGAGCAAGTAATTCGATGGCACCAGAGCGTGATAAACCACGGCTGACAATTAACACCAACGCCACAATAACAACAGCGGGATGCCCGAATCCAGAAAACACCTCCTCCTTAGGCACGACCCCGGCAGCAAGCGCGATCAAAAGTGCAGAGAAGGCAACCAGATCATAACGAAAACGCCCCCACATGAGGAACGCAAAGATCAGAATAACCAGGATAAATAGTATGACCTGATCGCTTGTCATCTGTGAAGAAATCGCATGGGGGTTGGCAGGAATACAACAGCCGGGAGATGGTCTCGTGAAAAGTTTTCCAAGTTTTAAAATGTGCTGACTCCACACTGACGACGCAAGCCTAAGTCAGGCCAAGGCAGGAGGATCATTGGTCAAGTAGAACAAACGAAACTGGAAATCAAAGAGCCAAACGGTGGCATCTTATTCAATTACCTTCGTCGATAATCAATTTCAACAACCCGCGAAACCGTTCCTTCATTTGTTACCGATGTCCTCGGATCATAACAACCTGACGTCTTTTGCCTGACATGGTCCTCACCGGGCGTGGAAAACGTCCTAACCATCCGAACTGCGCTGCACGGTATGCGTTTTGATTACTCCTGAGATCACAGAAACGCGGCATGAACCATCTAAGGAAAAAATGGTCCGGCACCCTTGACGGCACCCTTGACATACAGAGGGATCTTCATCTATCTAGAGGGTCCCAGATTTCTATGTAAATAATTGTTTCCTCTGTATTCTCCAAACCTACTGATCAATCTTTAGGATAGACTACACTCCTGTTATATGCCACAGTGTATGAATGATAAAAATA
>JAQBYJ010000075.1 GCA_027622555.1 Verrucomicrobiota bacterium | reverse complement strand
TTCACACCCATTATACCCCGATTATGACGTTTTTTATTGATCTATCCTTATTGCCTGTCTCCTACATTTCAACCAACGCCAGACTGAAATTGCCCCATCTTCATTTCTCACTTCACAATTTTCATTCGATCTTCATTCTTTAATATTCTTTTAGATGTGTACCCTACATGCATGCTCGGTCTAAAAACCTAAAAAAACTATGCGGCTACAAAACACCAGGATAAATCCCCCTCGTCCTCTTACTCCTACTTTATTTCAAGCATCAAGCCCAGCCCCCTGAGAGGCCGTCCTACCCTGTAATTGCGAATATGAAACTCAAAAACACACTTCCCCTTCTCATACTTTTTGCCTTCTGCCTTCAGCCTTTCGCGTCGGCGAATAAACCCAACGTCATCGTCATACTAACAGACGACCAGGGCTGGGGAGACCTTAGCGTCCACGGCAACACCAACATAAGCACGCCCAACATCGATCGCCTTGCGTCACAGGGCATGGAGTTGGAGCGATTTTACGTTTGCCCGATTTGCTCCCCTACCCGGGCGGAGTTTATGACAGGTCGCTATAATCCGCGCACCGGCGTAAAATCTGCCAGCCGGGGTGAAGAACGTATGGACTTGGATGAGACGACCATTTTCCAGACATTTAAGGAAGCCGGCTACAACACTGCGGCATTTGGCAAGTGGCACAATGGCATGCAACCACCGTACCATCCAAATGCGCGTGGCATTGACGAATTCTATGGTTTTTGTTCAGGCCACTGGGGTCATTACCATTCGCCTATGCTCGAACACAATGGAGAGATAGTTACGGGAGAAGGCTTCCTCATTGATGACTTCACCAATCAAGCCATGGACTACATTGAGGAAAAGAAGGACGAACCCTTTTTTGTTTATCTGCCCTACTGCACTCCACACTCACCGATGCAGGTTCCGGAGCCTTGGTGGAGCAAATTCAAAGATAACGAGTTGCCCCTACGAGCGCGCGGCGACCAGGACGAAGATTTGCAACACTCCCGCGCCGCACTCGCCATGTGTGAGAACATTGATTGGAACGTTGGGCGAGTAATGAAGAAACTCGACGATCTCAAACTATCCGACAACACCATCGTGATCTACTTTTCCGACAATGGCCCCAACGGCTATCGCTGGAACGAAGACATGAAAGGCCGCAAAGGAAGCGTGGAGGAAGGTGGTGTTCGATCGCCGTTCTTTATTCGTTGGCCAGGCAAAATAAAACCGGGAACCAAAACGGACACCATCGCTGGTAGTATCGATTTAAAATCAACGTTGACCGATCTGGTTGGTATCAAGAATACCGGCACACTCCCCATGGATGGAGTAAGCTTGAAACCTTTACTCCTGCAAACCGGCGAAGCCTGGCCGGACCGACTTTACGTAAATCACTTCAAAGGCAACACGAGTGTACGCAGCCAACGTTACCGTCTGGATTTTCAGGGCAAATTGTTCGACATGCTCAAAGATCCCGGACAACGGACGGATGTGAGCAAAAAGCACCCTGAAGTTCATAAGGAACTTCTGGCTGCTCAAAAAGAATTTGACCGCACTGTGGTGGCTGAATTGCCGGAAGGAAAAGACGAGCGGCCATTCGTCATTGGTCACCCTGAGTTCCGCTTCACTCAATTACCGGCCCGCGATGCGATTGCCACAGGAGATATTAAGCGCTCAGGAAATGCGCCCAATTGTTCTTTCTACATGAATTGGGTAAACACGGAGGATACCATTTATTGGGATGCGGATGTCCAGGTTGAGGGAAATTACCGTGCTGAGGTTTACTACACGTGCACAGAGCAGGATCTCGGCACGGTTCTCGAACTAAGCAGTGGGAATTCTGCCATTACCAAAAAGGTAACCGTAGTTAATGACCCACCGTGGCTCGGGGCCGAGTTTGACCGAGCGATCCGCAAAGGAGAATCTTATGTCAAAGACTTCAAGCCGATGGACCTCGGAGTTATTCACTTGGACAAAGGTCAAAACAAACTCACTTTATCCGCCCTGGAAATCCCAGGAAAACAATCGATCGAAATGCGACTGATCATGTTGCACCGAATTAACTGAATTATTAATCAAAATTAAAACTGTAGGAGCGGCTTTATGCCCGATCCTGTTAACTGCCCCAAAACTATCGGGGCGTAAAGCCCCTCCTACAGTAAAAACACTCATTATGAAAAACTACCCATTAAAACTCACACTGCTGGTTCTCTGCTGCGCAGTCTCATCTCTATTCGCCAAAAGCCATGCATCAAATGATGGTTGGAAATCGCTCTTCGATGGTAAAACCATGAAGGGCTGGGCCGTGGTTCAAGGCTTTGCCAACTACTATGTAGAAGACGGAGCCATCCTAGGCCGCACGGCCGAAGGAAGCCCCAACACCTTTCTACACACCTACGATAATTTTGGGGACTTCGAGCTTAAGTTCGAATGCAAGGTCGATGTTGGACTCAACTCAGGTGTCATGATTCGATCCAACACCCGGAACTTTGGAACCCGTCGTTATTTCGGACCACAAATCGAAATCGAAACCAGCCCCGGTCAATCTGGATGGGTCTACGGTGAAGGACTGAACACCGGATGGATATCGGAAGAACCCATGTCCAAGGACAAATCTGTCAACGAACACAGCTACGTGAAAAACGACGGTTGGAATGAATTCCACATCATCGCCAAAGGCGACACCATCACCACCTTCATCAATGGTAACCAAGTCACCAAGATGAAACTCCCCCGCACCATCCACAATGAGAACCCCAGTGGTTCAATCGGCCTACAAGTCCACGGGATTAAAGAAGGTTCCGGACCCTACGAAGTCCGCTGGCGCAACATCATGATCAAGGAGCTATAAGCCTCTTTTCTAATCACTCAATTTACAAGAGCTCGCCGCAAGGCGGCTTTTTGTTTTAAATCCTTATTTAAATCCTTATTTAAGGTTTTTATCATTGATCATTACTGTTAATATCCCTTTTTATGGATTTTACCATGACAGAACTGATCGAACTGGGACAACGCATTCGCAGACAACGAATTGCTAATAAAGTAAAGCAAGCCGAGTTGGCAGATAAGGCTGCAGTTAATAAAAAGGTTATAATGGCCGTCGAAGGTGGACGATCAATAACCACAGGATCCCTTGCCCGTATCCTAAACAGCCTCGGTTATCAGAAAGCGTTGGCAGAAATGCTTCCCGCGCCAGTGGTTAGCCCAATTGACCTACAAAAATTAGCGGGAAAACAACGTCAAAGGGTACGATAGATTGCCCAATCTTTAGCAGCTGTTTTTTCAAATCAGAAAACCAAGCAACCTTTTCCTTCAAGCCGGTACCCGAAAAAGGGACAGCAAGCCAACAACTTTCGATACTAGGTAAACGTGAAGGAATCACCCGTGACGATCTCCTTAATATGGGCCGGCAATGCAACATCGCCACACTACCCAAACTCAATGGGGTAATCGATGCCCTTGTTGAATCCCTGAAACAATGTGAGAAATTTGCTACTGAGGCAAAGGTCGCAGAAAAAGAGACCTCCAAAATTAAGGCTACATTTCAGAGACAAGTTCAATAGCCCAATGATCAAAACAAAATTTAAGCGAAAGCCGGAAACGGAAATTGATCGTAATAAAAGGGAGAGAATCAAGGACTCCAGAAATCCAGTAAGAGTTTTCCTACTTTCTCTCGGAATAATCCCCATCTTTTGGATTTCCTTCGGACCTAAGAGCCTAGTGTCACAATTGAGTCTCAATTTTTTCCAGGAACCATTAATTATGTCACTCAAAGCAGGAGTCTATTCTTTCATTGTACTCTATGGCTGGCAGCTTTACCGGAGAAATACAATTTTTGAAAAAATTGGCTTTGGGGTATGCAGAAGATGCCTAAAAGCCATCCACAGAGGAAAATGGAAATGTAATTGCGGAGGTAAAGTCGAACCTCACCAGTATTATGATCTACTTTGATAGAATCAATATTGTTAGGAATTCCAAGAATGATACACCGTAGTCGAAAAAGATAAGTTTCCATTTTTCGCAGCAATCAACGCCATGAGTAATGCCTGCAAATCCATGAAATTAAACCGAGCACTACCCTCACATTTACGAGGAAAGAACTCGGCTTACTTTCCTGCATTTCCCCCAAACAATGCCCCAAGTCTTTTGGAAAGCTCCTCGCCTCGGAGATTACGGTCGATGATACGCCCTTCTTCATCAAGAAGAAAACTCATGGGTAGAGCAGTCACATTGTAGGCCTGGGCCATAGGAGATTTTAAACCGAGCAGATCAGATATCTGCGGCCAGGTTACTTCATCCTGATGAGAGGTTCTCATCCAACTAGAACGGCTATCATCCAGATTAATTCCAAATACTTCGAATCCGTGTTTCGAATAGGTTTCGAGAAGTTTTGGATAATGACGGTTTTCAACCCGACAGGGAACACACCAGGATGCCCAGAAATCTACGAGCACGACTTTGCCCCTGAAGTCTTCGAGCGAGTATTCTTCTCCGTTAAAATCGCGTCCACTTAACGGGGCACCCATTGCTCCAATGGCAGTCAAACCAAAAAGTCGCAGACGCTCTTGCATGCTTCCGGTAATAAGCAGCCCAGGATGAGTATCGGCAAACGCATCCACCTGTTTTTGAATTTCCGAAATGCGGTAATCGCTGTCCCAACGCAGCGACGTGGCGTAGAGCGCAACCAAAGAACCTGCGTGTTCGATCGTAAAATCATTCAGCTCCCGTTTATGCGCATTATATCCATCGACCTCGGCTTGGGCAAGGGGAGCCAGTTCCTCAGTGGAAACTCCGTTTGCCGTCGCCCGGTTAAGGAGCTCGCGTGGAGGATAAACAAGCCGGGTTAAAGAATCTTTTCGAAAGGCCTCATAAGCGAGTAAGACATCCGAGTCAGTAGAACCGGAGATTTCAAAGTCTGCAGGATTGTTAGAATGAACGGTGATGGTCACATCCTGCCCTGAATCGATTGCGAGCGGAATTCTGCCCCACCGGGGAATCTCCAGGTTAAAAAATCCCGGTTCCCCATCAAAGCTCTGTTCAAAGGTATGATCAGCCTGAATGACCAACCCACCCGCTTCAGTTTCACTCCGGGCATCGAGATCCTGACGAAACAGGAGAAGCTTGGTACCGGGATCCAAATGTGAAATCGTGCCCTGAATGGAAAAATCAGCCAATAAAGACGCAGAACCAGTAAGAAAAAGTCCCAGATAAGAAAGGATACGCATTAGACTGTTTGAGGACATTGAATCATTATTTAAAACATAGAACTATGCAGAAGCTTGGCAAAACACAATATTTCAAGATTTTGACTGGTAGACGGAGGAATAAATCAAGAGACTCTATTTCCTACCCTAATTATTATTAATTTTATGCCCATTGCTCGATCGGTACTCCTCTACGCACCCTTGTTGATTTCCACCGTGGTATTTGGCCAAACAATGAACTCTTCAGAGCTCCTAAACGAGCTTCATAAGCTCAATACGGTTGGCTCAGTCCTCTTTGTGGCCGCGCATCCAGATGATGAAAATACCGCCCTGCTCACCTACCTGGCGCAGGAGGAAAAGCTGGAGACAGCCTACCTGTCACTTACCCGCGGAGGCGGTGGTCAAAACCTGATCGGCCCGGAATTGACGGAAAACCTGGGCCTCATTCGGGCGAATGAGCTCCTGCAGGCAAGAAAAACCGATGGGGCCAAACAGTTGTTCACGCGTGCACGGGATTTCGGCTATTCGAAGAATGTGGAAGATACCTTGGAAAACTGGCAGGAAGAAACCGTTCTGGGAGATGTGGTCTACGCGATTCGGTTTTTCAAACCCGATGTCATTATCACCCGTTTTAATCCAGACGAAGGTGTCACCCATGGACACCACACCTTGTCTGCCCAAATGGCATTAAAAGCATTTCGACTGGCAGCAGACCCAAATCAATTTTCTGAACAACTCGACCAGGTGCAAACGCACCAGGCAACACGCATCTTCTGGAATGGATATGGACAAAGAGGACCTGGAGGGCGCGGAGGACCGGGCTTGTCCGACGAACAGCGCGAAGTAGTCTCTTTGGAAATCGGGAAGTACAACCCGCTTCTGGGAACCTCCTATACGGAGATTGCCGCCCGAAGCAGGAGCATGCACAAGAGTCAGGGCTTCGGCCAGGCCGGACGCCGTGGACCACAAACCGAAAGGTTAGTCCTGCTCGATGGAGAACCGACCCAAGGAGATTTCCTGAATGGAGTTGATACAACTTGGGGACGATATCCAAGCGGCGACAAAATTCACTCGGCAATCGATAATGCTATCCAAACGTTTGATTTCAACAATCCATGGAAAGCGGTTAATCATTTGATTAAAGCCGATCAGGCATTGGCTGGCCTGGATACCAATCGACAAATCGAAACAACCCGAGCAACGATCCAGAAGCTGATTGCTGCGGCCATTGGTCTTCATTTTGAAGCACGATCATCAGTCGGTTATTTAACTCCGGGAGACAAAGTGAATCTCGAGGTCGAGCTGAACAACCGTTCGCCCCTAAAGGTGAATATAAAAAGCCTGGATGTTACTTTATTCGATAACGAAAACTGGCCCAAAGATATCCATCTGAATCTAAATCAAAATTTAGATAAGGAGCTTGGCGAAGGTGCTTCAGAAATAACGGATATCAGCTTCAACCTTCCAAAGAATGCTCCGCTGACTCAGCCCTTCTGGTTAAAAGAAGAACCGGACATAGGCATTTATCACTTTAAAAACCAGCGACTACTGGAACTGATGTCCGTTCCCGCTTCCATGTCGGTAACGGCAAAACTCGAAATTGATGGGTATACTATCGCGCTTTCCGCTCCCGTGATTGAACGCCTGAGCGATCCCATCAAAGGGGAAGTGCATCACATCGTGAGTATTCGCCCGGAAGTGGTATTACAACCGAACGCCACCGTGCTATTATTTGAAAACAACCAGGCCAAAGAAGTGGAGCTTACCATAACGGGGAACTCAGGAATATTTTCAGGTAAGCTAGTCGCTGATGCTCCGAAAGGTTGGAAGGTGAACATCGCCGAACCTGAGATATCATTTAAACAAAGAAACACCCAATTGGTCCGAACCGCGAAAATCACTCCACCTAAAAACGCATCCGAAGGCAGTGTGTTCTTCAAGGTAGTAGCAGACGACGGAAACATCTTCAACCAACGATCCAATCAGATCGAATACGAACACATAGGCCGCCAACCAATCATGGCGAAAGCGGCGACCAAACTAACGCGACTCGAATTGAGCCGTGCTGGAAACCGCATTGCTTGCATCGAAGGGGTTGGTGACCCCGTACCTGAAACCTTGCTTGGGATCGGCTACGAAGTGGATGTCATTCAAGTTGCCGACATCAACCGCGAAAGCCTGCAGCAATACGACTCGGTCATCCTGGGACCACGCGCGTTTGACGCACTGGAAGGATTGGACAAACGCTTCGATGAATTGAAAGCCTACGTGGAAGGAGGAGGCACATTGATCTCCCAGTTTAATACGACTGCATCACGCACCAAATCCAATTTCAGCTCCCCCTACCCACTTCAATTATCAAGAGACCGCGTATCCGAAGAGAAAGTAGAAATGCGGATGCTGAAGCCAGCGCACCGGGTGTTTAACGTGCCCAACAAAATAACGGCCAATGACTTTGAAAACTGGGTACAGGAGCGTGGTTTGTATTACGCGGACGAATGGGACGATCACTACGAGGCTGTCTTATCCGCCAACGACCGTGGGGAGCCAGCCAGAGACGGTGGACTCCTGATTGCCCAGTATGGAAAGGGATGGTACGCCTATGCGGGTTTATCATTTTTCCGGCAATTACCAGAAGGAAATCCGGGTGCTATCAGGCTATTTGTAAATTTGATATCTTTAGGACATGGAAACTGATTCGAACAACGAAGTGATGTCGTCGGTCAAAGACGAAAGCAGCTCCGGCTGGACACGCTTGTATATAATCGTGGTAGCGGCTCTGGTCGCACAAATCGCATTTTACGCCTGGCTGACCAAAACTTTCGAGTAATCAATTCGAATCTTTTATGAGTACATTTGATATCATAGTCCTGGGAAGCACATTGCTTGCGATTGTCTTTTTCGGCGTCTGGAAAACGCGCAACGACCGCAAGCTGGATGAGTTCCTTAAAGGCAGCTCGAATAAGTGGGGCACCATTGGACTCTCGGTTATGGCTACGCAGGCGAGTGCAATTACGTTCTTGTCCACTCCCGGGTTGGCATACGATGGCGGCATGGAGTTTGTGCAAAACTACTTTGGCATGCCGTTGGCTTTGATTTTGATAGCGGTGGTGTTTGTCCCGATTTATTATCGTTTGGAACTATGCTCCGTCTACGAATTCCTTGAGCATCGTTTCGATACAAAAACGAGAACGTTGGGAAGCATTATCTTTTTGATTCAGCGAGGATTCTCCGCAGGGATCACTATCTACGCGCCGTCGATTATCCTGACCAGTGTGCTTGGGTGGGATATGAATACTACCGTCATTGCGGTAGGTCTCTCCGTAATCCTCTACACCGTTACCGGCGGATCCCATGCGGTGAGCCTGACTCACAAATATCAAATGACCGTGATTCTCTCAGGCATGGCGATCGCATTCGGGATTGTGGTTTATAAGATATCAAATCACGCCAGTTTTTTGGAAAACCTCAGTGTCGCTGGGGCCATGGGACACCTGAACGTTGTCGATCTTTCATTCGACATTGATAAGCGTTACACCCTTTGGTCGGGCCTGCTCGGCGGATTTTTTCTTTCCCTTTCTTACTTTGGCACCGATCAATCCCAGGCCCAGCGCTACATGTCGGGACACTCCGTTCGGGATAGTCGCTTGGGACTAATGTTTAATGCATTACTCAAAGTACCCATGCAGTTCATGATTCTGCTCTTGGGAGTTTTGGTGTTTATCTTTTATCAATGGGAAAAACCGCCTGCCACATTTCTTCCGGCACCTATGACGGAAGTTGCTTTGGAGAAAGATACAGAAGCATATCGGAATCTTGAGGACGCCTTCGCAGAAAAGTTCAAAAATCAACAAGCTGCGTTGGGCGATTATGTGGAAGCCTTACGATCGGGAGACGAAGCCCTGGAAGAATCCACAAAGGTCAGAGTCCAATCGGCCAGCCAGGCGATAAAGGAATCGCGTGGCAACATGAAGGCTCACATTGCCGATGCACTCGGCGAAGAAAGTATGAAGGATTCAGATTATGTCTTCATTCATTTTGTCCTGAATGAACTCCCCATCGGCTTAATTGGGTTGCTGATTGCAGTGATCTTAAGCGCCGCCATGTCATCTACAGCGTCCGAACTCAGCGCATTGGCAACCATCTCAACCGTAGATTTTTATCAGAACCATTTTGTCAAGAACAGGGGCGAGCGTCATTACATGAAAGCATCGCGAATTTTCACAGCCATTTGGGGAGGACTGGCTATTCTTTTCGCTCTCTTCGCCAGTATGGTTGAAAGTTTGATCGAGGCGGTGAACATTGTAGGCTCTTTGTTTTACGGAACAGTGCTTGGACTATTTCTCGCAGCGTTTTTCATTAAAAGGATTGAAGCTCATGCTGCATTTACCGCGGCGCTGATTGCCCAGATCTCTGTCCTGATCATCTACTTTACCGACATTGTTGAAATCGGTTACTTGTGGTACAACCTGATCGCCTGTTTCATGGTCATTCTCTTGAGTCTGATCCTACAAGAATTCTTTGAAAAGAAAGCGGAAGCCTGATGAAAGAAAATACAATCGTAAGCCACTTCGACGAACTCAGGGCAGGCAAGCTAACTCCTACAATCCTCAAGTGCACGTCAATGTGTAGGAGCCACCTCGGTGGCGAAATCTGCGATAAACTTGGACGCTTATAAGTTCGAGTAGCATATGGACTTGATGAATAACTCTTCGCCTCTGTACCCCTGCGCGGGTAAATCAAAACCAAGGAGCTCAATTTCATGAGCGAGCCCGTGATATGTTTCGGGCAGCAGCCGTGTGGCATTTTCCCGAACCGTTTTTTGTTTTCCAAAATCAGGTCGGCCCGTCGTCTGCAGTCTGAAATCGGAGGCAAGATTGTGTTCTTTCTCCACGACAGCGACCACGATCATAGGGAAACCTGCTCAAAGCTAACCAACCGGCATTCCGGACAAATCGAGCTTATCAATTTTGAGGTAAGTAATAAAATCCAGAAGCTTTATTCCCCGCTCTATTTCAAAACGATCAAACCGGACTGGAAGGAAAAAACACGACGCTGTCTTCCCAACCTCGTTGCACCGGCGCTCGTCGATTTGTTCGATTCTGTTGAAACAGACAACGTCACGGAGTTCTGTATCGAAATGTATCGCGGTATGGGTTTGCTGGAGGGTGTTGAGCTCATTCGATCGAGCGACAAGACACTGCGAAACCAGGCCATCGATATTGAGGATTATTTCGCGGACCTTCCCTTCGAAGGTGAGACCGTCCGGGCTCGGGCGCGTGACGGCGGCTATTTTTTATTTAAGGGTGGAAACAGCTGGACCGAGGTTGAAACACAGGATGTTAAAAAGCATCAGATCAATCCAACCCGGGACTCTCGCCTGGCCTGGATGCAATCGGTAATCCACTGCACCCACTACGTCGCTGGCGAAGGTGAGATTGAATACCTGAACAAAGCTGACGCACCGGAAATCGAGTATGTAAAGCGTGACTTTATCGAAAGATCCGGCGAAGCTTATGCTCAAATCGATCATGACTGGTAAACGAATTTTAGCCTTTGGTGCACACCCGGATGACATCGAGTTTGGCTGCGGAGCGGTCCTGCTCGATGCAGCGGAACACGGTTCTCACATAAGCTTCGTGGTGCTGTCAAAAGGTGAAGCAGGAACGCATGGAGATTCCGCCACTCGCGAAGCAGAAGCCCAAAAGGCTGCGAATATGCTTGGAGCAGAACTTCGATTTTTACCTACCGGCGGAGATACGCAAATTCGAGCTGATCTGGAGTCAGCGCAAGCGGCAGCCATGATTATTCGACAAAAACAACCGGATATCGTCCTGTGTCCTTCGGGTCATTTAAATCAACACCCGGATCACCGCGAAACCAACCTCATCGTGCGTGATGCCTACCGATTGGCACGTTATGGCAAAACACCGGGGCTTGGAGATACAAAGCCTCATTCCACCTCATTGCTGCTGTTTTATGATATTTCAAGTGGTGGTTCGGATTACCCCAACTCCATTCTGGTTGATATTTCTAACCAGGTGGAAGAGTGGAAAATTCTCATGGAGTGCCATTCGAGCCAGATCAAGAATATGGATTACGTGGCTTTGCAGCTTTCACGAGCCAGAGTATATGGTATCCAAATGGGAGTTCATTCGGCCACAAGATTATTTTCCGAAAGTCCTCTATTGGCAGGATCTGTTGCTGGCCTGAGTCAGTTTACCAGCCAAAGGTTCTAGTAAATTCGAGATTGGAAAATGCTTAAATTCAATGAACTACGAGCGGCGGAGAAAGAATGCTTTAACCCTTCAAACCCCGCAAACAATGGTAGGCCCACCGCGTCCTCGCAATGCGGTCTTAGATGATGACCAGGTCTCTAAACATAGCTTTACTTTGCCATCCAACCGTTGGGGGTAGCGGCATTCTCGCTACTGAGCTGGGGCACAAGCTGGCCGATTTGGGCCATGAAGTTTATGTTATCTCTGAACGGCGACCGTATCGTTTAAGGGAAAATCATCGGAATATTCATTTTTGCGAATCAACTCCGGTAGAGTTTCCTTTGTTTTCAAGTCCGGACCACACATTGCCACTCGCAACCCGTATTGCCGAGGTCTGCCGCAACCATAAGATCGATATTATCCATGCGCACTATGCAATCCCACATACAGCAGCCGCGTGGATGGCAGGCCAAATCATTGGAGACAACGCACCACCCATAATTACAACTTTGCACGGAACTGATATTATTTACCTGGGTGCCATGCCCGAGTATCGTCCGCTGCTCCAACATGTATTAAACGCAACGGCCAAAGTAACCTGTGTATCCGAAAACCTAAAGAAGCGCACCATGGATCTATTTGATCTTGAAAAGGAAATTTCGGTTATTCCCAACTTTTACGAACCCAGGCCAATCACCAGATCGAGAGATGAAATTCGATCTGAGCTGGGCATAGGAACAGAGCCCCTAGTACTTCATGCATCTAACCTCCGAACCATTAAACGTGTCGACCTGTTACTGGATGCCTTCAAAACAGCAGTGGCCATTCACCCCGCCAAGTTGCTAATACTTGCCGGTGCAGATGCGACCAAGGTAAATGCGGAAATTGATAAACGAAACATGCGTAACAACGTCATTTTGGCGAACGATGTTTTCGATATAGACAACTACTATGCTGCATCCGATTTCACGATTTACTCTTCTGAGTACGAAAGTTTCTGCCTCGGGATACTGGAAGGCATGCGCCATGGATTGCCCAGTGTCTCCTTTGCTGTTGGTGGCATCCCGGAAGTGGTAATCGATCAGGAAACGGGTTTTCTTATCCCCTTTGGCGAGACAACTGCCATGGCGAAAGCTGTTGCAACATTGGCTGCCGATGCAGGTCTACGTTCATCCATGGGCGAAAAAGCGAAGCAACGTGCAATCCAATCATTCTCAGCCGAAACGATAGTGAACAGATACATTGAAACCTATCATCAGGTTTTAGATCATTAAAATAAATTCATTAAGAGAAGCGCGCTTGCTTCATTTACCGAAAACCCTAAAAGTCCTAAACATGAAAACTCTATTACCCCTGTGCATAATCCTCCTCATCTCAAATCTCGCTGGACAAGCAGAGACGACCTACCCCTCCGTATATTGGCAAATAACGACTGCCGTTCTTGCCGCTCCTCCTCTTGATCGCGATCAAGCAACCGTGCTCGGCTATCGAAGCGATGGAACGCTCGACGTCTTGAGAAAAGGAACCAACGACCTGATCTGCCTGGCGGATGATCCGGCAAATAAGAGATTTAGTGTAGCCTGTTACCATAAAAGCCTGGAACCATTCATGGCACGCGGTCGCGAACTCAGAACCAACGGAAAGTCCGAGGAAGAGATAAACAATGCGCGCGAGGAAGAAGCAAAATCAGGCCAATTGAAAATGCCTGAGAGAGCTTTACTGGCTGTTTTAACCGGCGAGGTGAATGAAGAAACACAAGAGATAGAAAAACAACATCTACGCTATGTGTTTTATATTCCGTTCGCTACGCCGGAAACCACTGGACTACCACTTGCTCCAACCACGCCAGGAGGTCCATGGATCATGAATCCTGGAACTCACAAGGCGCATATCATGATAACACCCCCAAAAGACGTCGCTAAATAATTTCTACCTTAATTCAGAAAATAAAACGAAATTAGTTTCTTTAAAAAAGGAGGCAGCCATTTGGCTGTCTCTTTTTTTTTTCAATCGCTCATTTACCTGAATGAAATCTCTTAATCAATTTCATCACTGTAGGCTTCCGTAACGAGTCCTTCATTCAAGTAGGATTCTGAGTCTAGAAAGCCGTTTAAGAGATTGTAAGCTTGCTCGCTAGCTTCCTTCATTTTCAACCGATCAATCTTCAGTGCCCGAATTTTTGGATCCGGTACCCGGGCTTGGTAGTACTGGTAATTTCGGTATAGTTCAAAACGAGCCCTGGAAATTTGTTCTCCAACTGTTTGCTCATGCATCCACAGGCGCTGTTCCCCTTTTCCCGGAAGAAAAAATGCCACATGAATGTGGGCAGCTCCTTTGCCAAAGCAGTCAATTCTAAGAACTTCTTCTTCCAGCAAAAATAAGGACAAAGCAGGGCCCTTCCCCAGTTTAAGTTGTTTCCAGAACACCTCTATTCGTACTCCTTCACCCACCTCAAGATGATGGATGTCATTTCGCGACTCGTACACGGGCCGCATTTTGGCATGGTTGCGGTCCAAACCCCAAGACAAAGACTCAGATAGGGCCTGTTTGGAAAAAAGAAACTGCAATAATCTTTTAGCTTTAGATGCCATAGTGCTGAAAGGAGATTTGGAATTGAAAACAATTCAGATTAACAACGATTTTAACAATATAAGAAAAGTAAACAACGGGGCCCATACTCAATTTTTACAAGCTGAGCTACAGCGGAAATTAATGTCCTTACATCTGGTAACCCGGTGTAGAGAGAGATAAGGCTTTCTCTTCTTCGGACATATCTTCGACAATATCTGCAAACAACGGAGAGGACAAGTAGCGCTCACCGGTATCAGGCAACATACAAAGAATGACCGAACCCGGTTCCGCCTTTTCAGCGATTTGCATTGCTATGCCGAACGTGGCTCCACCAGAAATTCCAGTGAAAATACCCTCTTTATTCGCAAGCTTGTTCGACCACTCGATTCCAGTAGGTCCAGGAATAGGAATCAGTTCATCGTAATAGTTTTTATCGATGGATTCCTGCAACACGTAAGGAATGAAATCTGGTGTCCAACCTTGAACTGGATGCGGTTGAAATGCAGAATGACTGACTGCGGGAGCATTGGCATCGCCCCGTTCTTGTTCGATGCCACTACCAACCAACTGTGCATTGACCGGCTCGCTAAGAATGATCCTGGTTTCGGGTCGTTCCTTTCGAAGGACACGAGCTACGCCGGTTACCGTTCCACCCGTACCATAACCCGTGACAAAATAATCCAGACGCTCACCTTCAAAATCTGCGAGAATTTCGCGTGCGGTTGTGCTTTCATGTATGTCCGCGTTGTCAGCTGTTTCAAACTGACGGGCAAGAAACCAACCATTGGCAGCGGCCAAATCTTTAGCTTTCTGATACATGCCGAAGCCCTTTTCGGCTCGCGGAGTGAGCACAACTTTGGCCCCGAAGAAACGCATTAGTTTTCGTCGTTCGATGGAGAAACTGTCCGCCATGGTAACTACGAGTGGATAGCCCTTGGCGGCGCATACCATGGCTAAACCAATACCGGTATTTCCACTGGTAGCTTCAACCACCGTCTGCCCCGGCTTCAGGTCCCCACGTCGCTCAGCAGCTTCAATAATGCCCACGGCAAGACGGTCCTTAACCGAAGCCGCCGGGTTAAAAAACTCGGCTTTCACATAGAGGCGCACATGATCGGGAGCCAGATTGTTGATTCGAATACAGGGAGTATCTCCCATGGTATCAAGAACACTATCATAAAGCCGTTTGCGGCCGTTGGTGGTACGAATATTTTGAGAAGACATAATATTTTTTATTTTTGGGGTTCATACAATTAGTAGTAAGAAGGTGTGGGTCTTCAACCTTTCTTTTAATTCTCAAACGAAGCTTTCCATTCAGCTAGTGCTTTGCTCATAATTGCAAAACGTTGCGGATATTTTTCACGAAGGTTCTTCGTCTCAGTCGGATCAGTCTCTAAATTGTATAAGAACGAATCTTCTTTATAAGCTACAAATTTCCAAGGGTAGTCATTCATCATACTCCCTTTCGAAAAATCGTTGAAAAGAATTCGTTTCGGATTGCCGCTGCCATTACCTTGCCATTGCTCCTTGAGGCTTACCCCATCCATTTCCTCTGGAACAGCCTGGCCAGCAAGTTCGAGAAAGGTAGGTGATATATCAATAAGGTGACTAACCAATCGTTGATCAATCGAACCTTGTTTTGAGTCAGATACACCCTTGGGCCAATGAAGGATAAAAGGCGACCGAATCCCGCCCTCATAGCTTGTAGTTTTATAATAACGATAAGGAGTATTTGAAACATTTGCCCAATCAGGGCCGTATCCTTGAAAGGTAGTTTCGTCCCCGGGCATTTCATTTCCGGAGATTTTTATTGGCTTACCGTCGCGAGTTAATGCCTCGCCACCCAAACAGGACAATCCGTTGTTTTGACCGATTAATTCTGGGGAAGCGCCATTGTCCGCCATAAAACAAATGACTGTATTTTCCAATTGATTGGTTTCTTCCAAGGCAACCAATACTTGGCCAATTCCTCGATCCATCCGATCAACCATGGCCGCAAACACAGCCATTCTACGAGAATTCCAAACCTGATCAACCGAAGTCCATGACTGATGCATCGCTTTTGAAAATACAGCTTCTACGGGAAGCAGGCCCATTGCATGCATTTTCTTAAAGCGAGTCTTCCGGATCTCCTCAAAACTCTTTCCTGCATAGCGAGGCTCATACTTTGCAATATCCTCAGGAAAAGCCTGTAGTGGCCAATGCGGAGCTGTGTAGGCCAGATAAAGAAACAGTGGAGTATCTTTATTATTCCGAAAGTGATCTTTAATATTTTTCGTGGCTTCATCACTGATCGCATCGGTAAGATAAAATCCTTCCCTAATTTCATCCGTGGCAGGTTTGTTATCACGGGTCAGCGTATAAGGATTATAATAACTCACTGCTCCATGCAGGTTGCCAAAAAAATGATCAAATCCAAAAGCTCCAGGATAACGCGAAGGGTCCTCGTGCTTGTTTTCATCCAAGTGCCATTTACCACTCAAGTAAGTTTCATACCCGGCATCCTTCAACCGATCAGCGATCGTAATAGAATCAGGTTTTAGGCCATTCCCCACCGTAACTTTCTGCCAATAGTTACCGGTCAACAACGATGCCCTTGTAGTCCAACACTTGGAAGTATTGTAAAAGTTGGTGTAACGAATTCCATTGGACGCCAGGCGATCCAAATGCGGCGTATCTATTTCTCCTCCGAAACAACCGATATCGGAATAACCAAGATCATCGGCAAGAATTACCAAAATATTTGGCCGAGAATCAGCCCCATCTATAAAAGCGATGGCTACA
The DNA here is from genome assembly GCA_027622555.1 of Verrucomicrobiota bacterium. NCBI lineage: Bacteria > Pseudomonadati > Verrucomicrobiota > Verrucomicrobiota bacterium. The sequence goes on along the minus strand of JAQBYJ010000075.1, from coordinate 12,214 downwards.
AAAAACAGTAGCAACAGTTGATGAAACAAGCACTTTAACACAGGATACATTTCTAAAACCGGATTCTATCCTTTTCGAGAGAAAACAGATTTCAGCGACAAATAAGTTTATGCTTCAAATTGTAAGTTTGATCTGCACCAGTCCCACGCCCATAAAACGTCACAAAACTATTTCATGAAAATAAAAACCATTACCTCCGAAGAAGAAGCCAACTCTTGCTTTCCCATCATGAAAGCCTTGAGACCCCATCTGACCAAAGAAGGGTTTATCAACCAATGGAAACGGCAACAAACCCAAGGCTACCGGATGGCAGCTGTCGTAGATGATAATGAGGAGATCTCTGCGCTCGCCGGTTACCGCTTTGCGGAATTCCTGGCATGGGGAAAAGTCATTTATTTGGACGACCTGATTACGGACCCATCGAAAAAGCGGAACGGCTATGCGGGAGTGCTACTCGACTGGCTGGAAGAAGAAGGGAAACTCAATAACTGTGATACGCTGCAACTTGATTCCGGACATCAAAGAAATGATGCTCATCGACTTTATTTGAATAAAGGTTGGACGATCACCAGCCACCATTTTTCGAAATCATTGAATAAAGCATAGATTAGGAATGCGGGGAGCTTAGGATGGCACCATGTTATTCTTTCTGCGAGGAGGTCCGAAGTATTTTTGCCTCTTTTTGTTCAGACTCATCTGAAGCGGACCGCTCGGCGATCGGTCCCTACCCTGGATTTGTCTAACTTTGGTAGGGCAGTTTTGCCAAAACCGCCGTCAGGGATTTACCCCGTAGAAAGAATCACACCCGGGAGCTAAGCTAACCGCATATCGTCGTGCGCCTTGTTGAATATTTTAGTATCCATAAAAAGCGGAACCTTTGTCCGTAATGCTGAGGATTATTGTTGATTCTTTTTCCCAGCTTTTGGAATTTTTCAGCAGTTCTTGGATTTCAAAATCTCTCCATTCTTTTTTCTTTTGTGTTTCATCGAAGATATCTATCAGTCCATCTTTCCAATAAAATTAGACCGCTCTGACGGCTTTTTCTCTTTCACTTTCTGTAAAGCCGTAGATCGAAAACGTTGCTTGATGAAGATTGGCGACCTCACCACAAAGCAATTCGAGTAAGTCTATTTCCGGTCTCTGCATTTACTCGTCAAACAGCGCGGATTAGATAGCACCTTTAAAGGTTAACTCGAATCGCCAGAAAAGTAGTGTCATCTTGAGGATAATTTTCACCGCAGTACATTTTCAGGAAATCTTCAAGCGTTTTGACCATTTCATCCATGGGTTTTCGGGCGCAGCTTTCGAAAACCTCAAGAAGACCCTCAGAACCCAATTCCACTCCCTCCGAATTCATGCATTCGCTTAGGCCATCCGTCATAAACAAGAGGCAGTCACCCGCGTCGACCGTGAACTTGGTCACATTCACATTCTCACAAATACCGAGCCCAATTACATTATCACTTGGGCAGTCGACGATATCAGCCTTTCCGGTGGATTCATGAAACCACAACAAAGGAGGTTGCGCAGCGTTGGCCAAAGTAAGAGTCGCGAACTCTAACTCCGAAAAATCGAAGGTTCCGACCATAACGGCAACAAAGCCGGATGGAATTAAGCCTTTCATGTGTTGATCCAATTCAATCAGTGCCTGCTCGGGATGAGAAAATTTCGATGGCATATAAAAATCGGCCAGATGCTTCACCAGAATGGTGAACAATCCTGCGGATAATCCGTGGCCACTCACATCTCCCAGCAAAAATGAAAGGTAATTTTCCGAAACTAAGGGAAACGTTATGACATCCCCTCCCACGTCTGAATAGCTTACATTCAAAACAGCCAAATCAACTTTCGAATGCTCAGGCAGCGGCCCAGGAATTAATCTTTGCTGAACACGTCCGGCGTTTTTAAAATCGGTCGCCATTTCCTCATTTTTCTGGCGAAGTTGTTCCCGACTTTCCTCCAGCGCCTGCTCAGCTTGGACCCGCTCGGTGATGTCGCGCGTAATGCCCATAATACCGACTGGTTTCCCAGGTCCGATGTGGAGTGGGACTTTGGTCGAAGTCACCCAAGTTACGGAACCATCCGGCCACGTTTCCTTTTCGGTTTTATTAATCAGTCGCTCATCTTTTTCCATTAATCTTTGCTCATCCTGGAAAGCTTCCTGAGCGTGCTCCTCAGAAAAAAAGTTGAAATCTGATTTGCCAATCATCTCCTCCGCTGATCCGAGACCAAACTTTTTTGCTACGGAATCGCTCACACGAATGAATCGACTGTGGCGGTCTTTGAAATATACCTGATCCTGTGTTTGTTGAAGCAGAGCGTCAAAAAGCATCGAGGCCGAGGCGCTGAATAATTCGGGGTCTTCCTGTTCAGGAACTTTCATGGACAGTCACGCTAATTACTCAATTGGCAAAGTCGATAAAGCAATTTGAGATCCGACTCATTTTGCCCGACTAAAGTCCTTTTAAAAAGATGTTTCGGAAAGAGACGTTGTGACCGTGATCCTGGAAACCGATATGCCCTGTTTTTGGTAAATCATTCAGGGCTGTCTTGAATTTGTTTTTTGAACCATCGGGATTCATTTCCGGAGTAGTCCAATTCGAGAGATCGGCTTCGGAAACTTTGGTTCCATTCACCCAAACCCGAACGATGTCGCCTTTGACACGAATTCGTAATTTGTCCCATTCACCCAATTTACCCGCCGGTTTGCTGGTAGGAGCCACTGCGTCGTAAATGGCACCATGATCATTTTTACCCCAGTCCTGGCCTTGTGGATCTCGAAGCTGGATTTCGAAGCCTCCTTGCACGGGATTCACCGGGTCCGTCCTGAAGAAAACACCACTATTACAGCTCCGAGATAATTTGTACTCCAGATCCAGAATGAAATCACCATAGGTCCGCTCCGTCCAAATATAACCGTTCTGAAGGCTTCGACTCAAAACACCCGTTTCCGGATCTGCTTTCCAAACGCTTTGGGGTCCATTCGGTTGGGTAAACCAACCATCGGTAGACTTTCCGTCGAACAAGGCCACAAATCCATCAGGCACTTTATCGGCTGCAGATTTACTTGCATGGTGAGCGGCTTGAAGGCCGATTGAGAAGGTCCCGATTGCGAGGATGAATAAAAGCGCACCTTTCATAGTAGTTCTTAGGGTATTGGTTCAAAGATTAGGCCGAGTCTTCGGATTTTTGGCAAGCGAAGGTTCGACCAAATTTCCAAAAAAAAGGGGTCCAAAAAGGACCCCTGAAATTATGGATGCGGATTAGGCAGGTAATTTCTTAGCTGTCTTTCTTCTCAACCGAATTGGCTGTGAGAACGAGTTTGCCATCTACTTTGGCAACCGTGCCTTTAACCACTAAACCTGCAGTTTCACCTTTGCAGAAATAATCTGCATGGTCGACATTCTTGGCAAAGGTGTAAGTTCTTACTTTTTCGTTCTTGCCGGTTACTTGCAGCACATTCGTGCATTTATCGGCGGTGCCGAGGTTACATTTTGCGCAAGTACCAACGCCTTTAAGCGTAACAACTTTTGCCTCCTCTGCATAAAGTCCTGTAGCAAAAGCGAGAACAGCGATAATCGATAATAGTTTTTTCATATAATTAGGTATTTTAGGGCTGATGATTCTTCAATAAACTGAAGGCCGCAGTATTAGGTAATCAATCTCAACTAGCAAGCTCAGATTAGAAGGGATTAATAATCGGAATATTCCTTTAAATCCATCGTTTTCCTATTCTTCCAGATATGCCTTTGACTTTGAACACTTGCCGATAATCCAAACTAATTCCGTGCTCCAGCGAGCCCAAACCTTTTTTTATTAGCGATTATCAAGTTTCAAAGAATGACGCGACTCAGGTCAGGCCAAGGAGGAAGAGAATTTCCAAAGGCATCATTCGTCGGGGTCGATACGCCTAACCGACGTACTGATGCGGGGGATGCCTTGGCTCCTTTTCAGGCGTCCATCCCCGGCTACTTTTTCAACGCCTCTCCCGTCGGATCGCCGGAAATGTCACGCAAGTAGCGGAAATACTCCGAGTCCGTGCCGAGCACGAGAGTGGAAGTATTGCCCACCGTCTTGGAGTAGCTCTCCAATGTACGCAGGAAAGCGTAAAATTCCGGATCAACTCCGAAGGCCTCGCTGTAGATGCGCGTTGCTTCGGCGTCGGCACGCCCGCGGATACCTTCGGCCTCGCGTTCGGCCTCCGATTGGATCTCCGCCAGCTTGCGCTTGGTATCGCCGTCAATCTCTGCGGCGCGCCCCTCACCCTCGGAGCGAAACTGCTCCGCGATACGCTGACGCTCTGCGATCATCCGGTCGAACACCCGCTGCTCCACCGCTTCGACATAATCGATACGCTTGATGCGGATGTCAATGAGCTGGATGCCCAGCTCGGGCATTTGACTGGCAGCTTGGGTAAAGATGGACTTCACCAGCTCTTCGCGCCCGGTTTTCACCTCTTGGAGGAGGATTTCTTCGTCACCCTCGCCAGCGAGCTGCACACGCGCCAGATCCTCTTCACTTACCTTCCAGTTTTTCGAGCGCACGATCTCAACCAGGTCGCTAGCCGAGATTTTGTCGCGGACCACCGAGTCAAGAATGTCGTTTAGGCGGAGTGTTGCGCCGCGCTCATTTTGCACGCGTTGCATGAAGACGAGCGGATCGGCTATAAGCCAGCGGGCTGTAGTATCAACCGAGATAAACTGCTCACCCCGGGTCGGGATCTGATTTGGATCCCCGTCCCATGAGATCACGCGCTTATCGAAGCGGCGCACCTCTTGGATGAAGGGAAGCTTGAAGTGTAGACCGGGCTTCGTTACTGGATCGCCCACGGGCGCACCGAGTTGCACGATTACCGCCTGCTCGACTTCGTCGAGGGTGTAAACCGAAGCGTAGATAAGGATGGCGGCAATTGCCGCGAGTATCCCGGAACCGAGAGCTAAAATTGGATATTGTTTCATAATTTAACGTTTTGCTGGCAATTCACTCGGACTGTCTCCCAGATTCAAGAGTGGGAGTGGCGCATTTCCGGACTTTTCCATGATGAAAATTTTGCCTGCATTGGGCAGGACGACATCGATCATTTCCAAATACATGCGCTGGCGCGTGACAGCTGGCGCGTTTGAGTATTCTTCGTAGATCGCGGTGAAGCGCTCAGTCTCACCGCGCGCCGCATTTACACGTTTCGCGGCGTAGCCCTGCGCCTCGGCGATGACTTGCCGTGCTTGACCCTCCGCACGGGGGATCACCTGATTGCGGCGCTTCTCCGCCTCGTTGATAAAGCGCTCTCGCTCCTGCTCGGCCTGATTGACTTCGTTGAAGGCAGGCTTCACCGGCTCAGGAGGCGTCACATCCTGTAGCTCGATCGTGCTGATTTGCAGACCGAGATCGAAATAATCCATCGCCTTCTGTAGCTCCACCCGGGCGGAGGTGGCCACTTGCACACGCTTTTCCGTAAGCACATCGCTACCGAGGCTATTGCCCACGATTCGTCGCATCACAGCTTCGCAAACATCTCGTAGGGTCTGATCAGGATCGCGCACCCTGTGGAGAAACTTCGCCGGGTCGCTCACCCGGTACTGCACGACCCACTCGACGTCGATCACTTTCAGGTCACCCGTCAGCATGAGCGACTCATCCTTATGCGCCTGACTCTTACTGTAGTTCGTCCGCGAATTGTTGCCTCGCCCTTCAGTACGAAAACCAAACTCCTGCTTCAAGACGCGGGCAGTGGGCACCATTTGCGCCGTTTCTATACCGAAGGGAACTTTGAAGTGTAGCCCCGGCTCCTTTCGCCCGACCACTTGGCCGAAACGTTTTACGACCGCCTCCTCCTCAGGTTGAACGATGTAGAAGCTCGTGAAAACCCCGATCGCAACCAGAGCGACGATCGGTATGGCGTAAAGCCACTTGGCTTGTTGGCGCGCGGCGTCCCAATCAATAACATCGAGCGGGTTTTGCTGCAAAAACGGAGGTGTATTTCTATTCATAGGTAAATGATAGAAACTGGTAATACCTGCAAATTAGCAAAACACCACTGATTCCGACCTATTATTTGAAAATAATTCTCAGAACGCCGCGAATGGGGCGCAAAGAAAAAGGTCGATGTTCATTATTTCATATGGCAAAGAAGGAGACAGAGGCATCAACACCTACGGCAATAATCCGTTAAACAGGATGAAATCTGAACAGCCAAATCGGACCGCTCTGCGTCTACCTAACTATGCCAAACCGGGGCTTGGCGTTCCCAGGATCAGAAATTTTACTGATTCAGTCCCCAGGGGTCGATAATAGATTGATTAACTGCACAATATGTTAGCTTCGATCTTCCTCAAGGCGGCCAGGTTGCACACTCTTTCTGTTCCGTCTTGATAGCGAATGGAGGCGTAAGGATTTTTAAGAGCAACAATTTCATAAATGCCATTTCGATTCTGATGAAACGAACCTACTTGGAATTTTGATTCTTTGTTGATGGATGGAGATAAGGAGCTTTGTTGAATCATAATACCACCAAGGGAAATGATGCTGATTTAACGGACTATCCTCAACCGAACATCCGAACATATTTTATCACTTTTTAACCAAGCTCTCCGGTTAAATACCCAATTGAACTGGGAACACTGCCGACGCTTTTACTTGGCTAGGCTGGGCTCTTCCAGAATAGCCAAACACCTACGGCAATAATCCCTTAATCAGGAGGTAACTTGAACAGCCAAATCAGACCGGTCGGCGATCGGTCCATACCTTTCATCCAGAAAATGCAGCTGAAGCAGCTACAGTTTTAAACCAGAAGAATCTATCAATGGTTGATCCTCCTCAGCGTACCAATGTTCGATACAATTCGATTCTGGGTCGCTGCGATCAACGACGATAAAGGTTACATCACCGAAGGGGGTTAGCATAACGTGGTGCCAGGTGTTGCGGTGGTAGTTGACACCTTGTTTGCCGTTAGAGACGAATGCTTTGAGCGTGGTTTCATCGACGCTTTCGGATGGCGCTGCTACGACGACTAAAAATGGTGTAGAGCTATTTGGGAAAAAAGCCTGACTTCCGAAGGGATGTCTCTCTAAGAATGTAACTGTCTTGGGGAGGTCGTATTGCCGGGCTTCGACCATACTGATGACGGGCGGTTTTTCGGTCCCTTCGCAATCAACAGTTACCAGTGCATCAAAGCGATTCGCGCGACCTTGATTGATGGGACTTCCTTCGTGGCCTTCGGTTTCAACGACATCGCCATAGGGAGCGAAGGCTTCAGAGGTGAGCGGTTCGATGGAGATCGTGACGGCGGACATGACTTAAGCTTTGAAGATTTTACCAAAGAGGCGAAGGCGACTTATGCCACCATCAGGAAAAATGTTTAAACGAATGTGGGATATCGCTTCGTGCTGAGCAATAGCATCGATAAACTCATGAATGCCATCTGCGGAGAGCTTTTGCTCGGGAATCAAGAACGGCCATTCACTGCTTTGAGCAACCAGGTCGGATTCGGACCATTCATAATTACAGGTTGCCTGAATGGAAAAACGATCAGGATAGTTTCCTTTGAAGTGAGCGGTGTCCAATTCGATGCGCTCGATGCTTCCAGCATGGCCCAACTGAAGCACACACCAATCATTCCCTGGTTCTCTTCGACGCCGAGTTTCCCAACCGTCTCCCATATTTACACCACGACCTTGGCCCAACATGTTTACGGGATGTCCAAAATGGGCATCATTCCAGGCGATCGCTCGCCCTCCATTTTCAAGCGATAGCAGATTACAGCTTTCTCTCGGATCATGTAGATCCCAATTACAGTGGACTTTGCCAAATACCTTCAATCGGGCAATTCCCCCATCGGGATAAATGTTCAATCGAACGTGGGTAAAAATGTCGTCATTGGGAATGCGACTACGAAAAAGACTATTCCCTTCCAGTCCGGTTTTTTCCAAAACTTTAGTCCATTCCGTTGTGTCATCCGGGTCTCCCTCCGGGCAGGAACAGGCATCCAAGGAACAGAAAGGAGGAAAGTTCCCGGTAAAATGTGAGGTGTCTACAACAACACCGTAAATACAGCCAGGAAAGGCCAGTTTGACAATACAATGATCGTAGCCAGCTACCCGTTTGCGCCGCGATTCCCAACCATCCATCCATTTGCCATTGTCGTCATATTTTCCATCAATGAAAACAGGATCGGTATCCGAGATCAGGCGGGATTTATCGGCAAAAAAATCGTCGGTCGCGTAAATGACTTCAGCTCCGAACTTGGCCGAGGCCAGGTTGACGCGATTGTGTGAAAAATTGTCGTTCATTTAGTAATTGTGCCCACCAGTGCAAAACCGATGTAAGCATTGGATTTTCGTTAAACGGTCGTCTAACTGTCAATGGTACACAATAGGTTAACTCCTTACGGGGTGGAATGGAAAACTATTCCATTGAAGCGCCCAGGATAAACAGAACCTGGAAGAATCGGGAGCAAGCTCCCTTCCTGCAGTTGAGCTACCCAATCTTGATTTGTAGCAGCTTGCTGCCGATTCTGAGTGTAAATTTCCCCGCAGAAAGAATCAAACCGCTCTTAACGAAAAGACTAGCCCTCAAGAAACATCTATTCTTAGTTTAACCCATGCGAAAGAACTCCATTCATCTCCTCTTACTATTGGTGGTGGTTTCCTATTGTCATGCCTTTGAGGACCCTGCCCCACCGACAAGCAATAAACTGGTCGAACGGGTTGCCTCCGAACCCAGCGTGCAAACCGAGCTTATTTTCTATGGAGCACCCAAACCCCTTTCGACCAAGGCGGTTACCAGTGATTGGCGAGATTTCCTGGGGCCCTCCCACAACGCCTACTCCCCTGAAACGAATCTACTGAAAGAATTCGGCACAGATGGCCCAGCCAAAGTGTGGGAGGTGAGCAGAGGCGAAGGTTATGCATCCGCAGCAGTCATTGGGGATAGAGTCATCATTTTCCATAGAAGCGGCTCCAATGAAGTGGTGGAATGCCTGCATGCGGAGACCGGGCAACGTTTCTGGATCCACGAGTACCAAACTACGTATCGAGATCGCTATGGATTTGGAAATGGCCCTCGGTGTCGGCCCATCTCGGACGGAAAGTACGTATACACCTTGGGCGTGGAAGCTCAGTTGCATTGTTTGGAACTATCAACCGGTCGCGTTCGCTGGAGTCGAAAACTCAAGGAAGAATTTGATCTTACTCTTGATTTTTTTGGCGTTGGAGGAGCACCGTTGCTTGAAGGCAATTTACTTATCATAAATATTGGCGCACCAGAAGGACCCAGCGTTGCGGCGTTTGACAAAGATACCGGGAAGATGGTCTGGGGAGCGGGTGATGAATGGGGTCCCAGTTATTCGTCACCCATACCAGCCGACACACAGGCTGGACGAAAGATTTTTGTTTTTGCAGGTGGAGAAAGCCGACCGGCATCAGGAGGTCTTCTTGTCGTTGATCCGAAAACCGGACAGCTAAATGGCAGCTTCCCCTGGCGTGGAGGTCGCTACGAATCGGTCAATGCGTCTTCGCCAGTCGTGGCAGGAAATAAAGTTTACATATCCGAATGTTATGGAGCTGGCGGCGTGTGCCTGGAAATCCAGAAGGACGGAAGCTGCAAAGAACTTTGGCGTAACGAGATACTCAATACTCACTTTATGACCGCCATTCACAAAGACGGTTACCTGTATGGAGTCGATGGCCATGGCCCACAAAATGCACCGATCAATTGTATTGAAATGGCGACTGGGAAATTAATGTGGAAACACGAGCCCGAATGGATGGCATCCATTGATTCACCCAACGGTCCACAATCCTATAACCTCTCCCCTGCCCTGGCATCGTTTATCGAAGTCGACGGTCGGTGTCTCGTGTTAGGCCAATACGGTCATCTCGCCTGGCTCGACCTTAATCCCTCCGGTTATAAGGAGCTGGATCTCACCCATCTTTTTCTCGCTCGCCAAACCTGGGCGATGCCCGCTCTGAGCAAAGGCCTGCTTTACGTGGGTCAGAACGATGAGGGACTCGATGGAAGCTCGACCCGATTTATTTGCTACGATCTACGTGCAAATAATTAAGAGATATTCGACTATGAGTTGCGATTATTGACGTAAAAACAGGCAATTGGAAAATGCTGATTCCGGAAGTCTACGAAGATGAAATCCAGACGGCTGGAATTAACCGCCAAGAGAAAGACCAACAACAAGTAGAACTCCTGAAAGAACGAGGATACAAACGATTGATAGCAGATATTCAAACGCGTTACGAAGGATAACCTCTCTTGAGGAAAGAATGGATAGTCGATCAGATCTCTTGGTCGTCCCAAATCATTTTCCCCACGCGTGTAGTCGGCCCAACCATGCGTATTCGATAGCCTTCGCTGATTTGAATTTCCAATAATCCACCCGGCATATGTACAGTAATATTTTCTCCAACCAGGCCGAGCTTATGCGCGACCGCGGCAGCGGCACTACTTGAGCTCCCGGATGCCAAGGTATAACCTGCGCCACGTTCCCAGATCTCGATTTGAATATTATTTCTATCGAGCACTTTGAGAAATTGAACATTGGTACGGTTTGGAAAGTTCTCATGCACTTCCACATGTGGCCCCAGAGAACAGGCTAGCTCTTTTGAAATGTTGTCCATTGGAAACACAGCATGGGGATTCCCAATCGTCGCTGCACAGTAGGTATAGGTCTTCCCGGAGAGTTCAATGGGTTCGTTGATCACTTCACGGTGCGGTCCCATGACTGGGATATCGGAACTGCTAAAAGAAACAGCACCCATTTCCACATCAATTTTCTTCCCAGAATCAAACACCTGGCAAGTTACGACACCGCCAAGCGTCCAGAGAGTGAAAGGCTCATTTTTAACGAGACCCTGATCAAACAGGTAACGACAAAAAATCCGGAGACCGTTTCCACTTTTCTCGGCTTCGCTGCCATCGGGATTGTAAATGCGAAGACCAAATTTGGCACCATCAGATTCGAACGGGCCATGTAGGATACCGTCGGAACCTAGCCCGAAATTGCGGTGACAAATTAGTTTGATCTGCTCGATCGAGAAGATGGATGGAACTTCCTTTGAATCCAACACCAAGTAATCATTTCCCAGGGCATGATACTTATAAAACAAGGTTGGCATGAATGGATGCAGAACAAAGAGTCGATGAATCTCAAATTATAAATATGCAAACCCCATAAATTTCATCAGCTCATCTTCCTTTGTCTGGCTTAACAGGATCTAGGTATTGTAACCTGCCCAGAATGAAATACTTTACCGTCCTAATGGCAGGCTTGCTGTCTCTCTCCGTTTTGCCTGCCAGCTATTCCAAAAACCATTCATCGATGGAACTCCCTACAAAAGAAAACTTCCACCTGTTTTTATTGGCCGGACAGTCAAACATGGCCGGACGTGGGGTTATCGAACCAGAAGACAATATCGCCCATCCACGGATATTGATGCTGACAAAAGAAGGCACCTGGGCACCCGCCACGCATCCGATTCATTTTGACAAAGCGGTAGCAGGAGTAGGTCTTTCAAAAACATTTGCTGAAGTTTTGGTCGGTAAAAACGAGGACATCGTCATCGGTCTGATACCGGCAGCTTGTGGCGGATCTTCCATTGTGACCTGGGAACCTGGCGGTTATCACACCCAAACGAAAAGCCATCCCTATGACGATGCGATGGATCGCGTCCAACTCGCCATGCAAGTGGGTAGGTTGAAAGGCATTCTGTGGCACCAGGGAGAATCTGACACGAAACCTGGTTTTTCTGAATTCTACGAAATGCGACTCCGAAACCTGATTGATCGATTTCGGGAAAATCTGAACGCACCTTCACTCCCTTTCATTATCGGTCAACTCGGTCAGTTTGAAAAGAAGCCGTGGAATAGTCATCGGATTATCGTCAACAATGCTCATGAAACTGTCGCCAAGAAAATACCCGGCGTACGTTTCGTTTCATCCGATGGATTAACTCCCAATGAAGACATTATTCATTTTGATACTCCTTCCCTACAAACATTTGGAAAGCGGTACGCGGACGCCTATCTAGATCTCACGTCTTCCAGGTAAACCAAGAAAAGTCATCCTAACGGTCAGGCATGAAACGTATCCGCATATACCATTTAACGGAATATACCTATTCCCAATCTGTGCCACTGACCGACTACCTGCTATTACTACGCCCGCGTGAAGGCCACGACATCCGGATAGCATCTTCCAGACTTATGG
>JAQBYJ010000074.1 GCA_027622555.1 Verrucomicrobiota bacterium | reverse complement strand
TGGTTTTCCAAAACTTTATCATGCGCATTTTACGGACAACCAGCGGCTTTTCGAACAGGGTCTAGCTATGTTTTGCTTAGGTTTTTTTAGCCTTAATGCGTCTTGAAGCGATAAGGCCAAGCAGCGCGATTGCTCCGATTATACCATATGTTGATGGCTCTGGAACAGAAGCTCCTCTGCTGATGAGGGCAAATACTGCGTCCCCGTAATCATAGTCGCTATGGTTGATAACGATATCTTCAAAAGCAAACAGAGTAATTCCTGGGAAAAGAGTGGTGTTAATTAAAGCATGCTCAAAAACACCTGGGTTAGGGCTATTTTCTGAAGGATAAATGGCTCTCCATAATCCGCCTACTCCGTGTGAACTTGAGTCAAGGAGAAAGTCGAACAATCCAACTCCTGAACCTGCTCCGACCGTCAACGTTTTGAAGTTACCAACGGTTAGTGTATTTGTATTAGCAACTGGATCTTTGATGTCTGCAAAGATCAGTGTGCTAGTTCCTCCACTTCCGTCACCGGCTACATCGGTCAGAATTGATAAGTCGTTAGTAGTCCAACCCGCATTTTCTCCGACAAATACGATGTCATATTTTCCAGCGACCAAACTTGCGCCAGCCAAAACTGATCCGGCAACCCAGTCGTCACCATCACCTGAGTAGTCGTTGATGGGATCACCAGCATTTATGACGATATCGTCGTGCAGGCTTTGAAACATTGCGGCGTAAGAGGCACTAAGATCCAGTGCCGAAATTATTTGTGCCGAAGCACTAATGGAAAAGGCCGCGATGGCGAAGCCCAATATCAATAATTTTTTCATAGGTATAATAGGTTTCCTGACCCAATTGTCTGACCATGAGTCAGACATATTTGGTATTTTTAAACTATAGGGACCGGTACTAGTCGTATAAGGAGAAATTCAGTGTCTTTTAATAGAGGATTCCCCTATAGGTGGTAATGCGGCTTTTTTTCCTGCACGGATGAAAAATCAAACAACAACCTCCCGGGGAATTACACTAGTCTTCCTTGCTCTTATAGAAGCGTGATGCGTGTGGGAAGGTGCCATCGGGAAGCGTCTTATCCCCTTCATGCCAGTCCTGTGTAGTTGGGTGCAATGTTTTGCGAACGCCATTCGAATAGGTTGTCCGTGGGCAAACTTTCTTGTTTCTCCATTTCCCGATCATCTATGTCTACAGATTGATTTTTTTCGCCTCTGGATTTAGCTTCCAGGAACCGAAGGGCACCACGCCACGTTCATGAGCCCACTGTTCCCACTGATACATCATGTAGGTTGCGACGTCTCTGTTTTTGAGAGACAAGTCGTGCATTTCCGTGCGGTCCTTTTCCATGTCGTACAGTTCCCATTTACTGGTAGGGCCCTTGGATACCAGCTTCCATTTTCCGTCACGAATAGCGCGATTGCCTTCATGTTCGAAGAAGATGGGCTTCCCGCGTTCCAGTGGTTTCCCTTCCAGAGCTGGGCGTAGTGAAATGCCTTCCAGAGGAATGAGTTTGTTGCCGTTGTGATAGCTTGGGTAATTGGTTCCCGCAAGATCCACGGCGGTTGCCATAAGATCGATCAGATGTGCTGGAGAATCATAAAGAGGACCTTGAGGCGTATTTCGAAATGCGTCTCCCTTGCCGGAAAATCCTTCTGGCCAATGAACAATCAGCGGTGAACTGATACCACCTTCATGGGAGTAGTGTTTGTATTCTCTGAATGGAGTGTTGGACACGTTGGCCCAGTTTTCACCATAACCGATCTCGGTTTCGGGTGGTCCAGGCATCACGCCTTCCCCTCGTCGTAGCGGGTAGCCGTCACGTGATTGCGGTGGAATCATTTCGGTTTGGAGCTCGTCCTTACCCATGGGAGGCAGGGTGGGCGCGGATGGGCGTTCCAACGGACCTACGCGATTTGGTCGTCCGAAGGTTTCAGCGCATCCGCCATTGTCCTGTAGAAAAATAATCAGGGTATTTTCATACATGCCGGAGTCTTTGAGTTGTTGCACAATTTTTCCGATGCCTTGGTCAAGGGAATCAACCATCGCTGCATAAACTTCCATAAGGGCACTTTCCCAGACTTTGTTGTTAACCTCATCCCAGTTTCCAACCTGAGGAGAAACTTCCCAATCGTTTGGAAGCAGCTTGAGTTCCTTGAGTTTCTTCACGCGCGCTTCACGGATGGGTGTGTAGCCTTTGTCATATTTTCCATCATATTTGGCAATATCCTCAGGATGCGCGTGCATCGGCCAGTGTGCAGCCGTGTAGGGGACATAAGCAAAAAACGGGCGGGTGCTGTGGTTGGCCTCGTGGTCCTTAATATACGTTACCATATTATCCGAAATCGCATCGGTGTAGTACCAAGTGCGCTCGGGGGTATACTCAGGATCGTTTTCGGGCGTGATGTACTCATTTCCTCGAGCGAGTCCGCAAGGATCCCAGAGAGAACCAGCGCCGTGGATGGTTCCGAAGAATTTATCAAACCCACGTTGTAAAGGCCAGTTGTTCTTGGGCGGATTTTTTTCTTCAAAGAGGTAGGGAGTAACATGCCATTTCCCACTCATGTAAGTGCGATAACCGGCCGGTTGAAGAGCCTCCGCAATCGTCAAGCAGTTGTTGTTTAATTCTCCTTGATACGTGGGAAGACCGTAGTCACTCACCATATGCCCGACTCCTGATTGGTGCGGATAAAGACCGGTCAACAAGGAGGCGCGTGTCGGGCAACAGCGGCTCGTATTATAAAACTGTGTGAAGCGGATTCCGTCCTTCGCTAAAGAATCAAGATTCGGTGTTTTGATCTCCCCGCCATAACAACCAATATCGGAATACCCCATGTCGTCCGACATGATGATGATGATGTTTGGTCTGTCCTGCGTGTCTCGTCGAAGCTCTTGAGCGGAGTCGGAAGCCTGTCGGAGGGGTCGCTCGTCCGCTGCGTGGCTCAACGCTCCAAGCGTTAGTAATGAAAACACACTTATAAAAAAGAGTCTTAAGGTCATGGAAGAGATATAGTGGTTAAAGAATGAGAAGGTCAACCGGACAACCGGATCTTTGTGTTTTATAATTAAACATGTAAAGCTCAGTACTCTCTGGGAACGCTGAGCCCCAGCTCGGCAAAAAATAATCCAAACCCAAGCTGAGGCTCGGCATTCCCGGAAACATTGAATTACCTTTCCGGTAACTCTATGCGCTCAACTTTCCCGACTAGAAAAAAGTAACTGCAAAATCCAAGGATGGAAACGATGGCTATGTAGATTAACGCTGGTTCGAAATCTCCGTCTTTGGCAAAAATGCCAACGATGATGGGTAAGGAAATTCCGGCAAGATTGCCGATAAAGTTGAAAACCCCTCCAACCATGCCCATACAACGGATCGGAGCGATGCAGGAAATAAACACCCAGGCGATAGAGGCCAGGCCGTTACCAAAGAGAGCGACGGTCATGAAGAATATAACCATCCCCGTGCTGTCGGTATAGTTGGCACCGATAATGGAAGCGCCTATGACCATACCGCAAAGCACGGGTATTTTTCGTGATGTTCCGGGAGAGACGCCTTGTTTGATTAGGAGGTCTGAAATGTAGCCTGATAAAAGGACTCCACAGAATGCCCCGAGTGGAGGAATCATCGTCCAATAGCCCATGGCCTCCAGGGTTAATCCGCGCGTGTCTTTCAAATATGTAGGAAACCAGGTGAGAAAAAAAACAAACAACGATCCCAGGCAAAATTGGCCTATGTACACTCCCCAGAGCTTTTTGTGTTTGAAAGCCTCAAGAAAGTCAGCCCAATTAAAATCCGACTGAGTAGGATTTGATCCTTGGTCTGAGTGGTTCTTGGATTCCTCGCTTTCCAATTCGGTTGGATAAAGATCTTCACGGTTGGGTGGGTTTCTCTTCCTGGGGTCTTTTTTGATCGAGTAGGCTATGTAGGCTCCTAGTGCGCTAACGATTCCAACAAGTAATACACCTTTCCAAGAGTATTTGTACCCGATGAAAATTAAAGCCAACGGTGCTAGGACGAGGACGAGTATTTGTGTCCATGAGTATTTTACCGCGGCTTTGTCTTTGATCATTCCGCCTCCGGATTCAATATGATCTAGCTCCTCTTGGCTGACAGTTTTGTGATCCATCGGATCACGGTAAATTGCGTACATCACGAAGGCTCCCACGATGCTTACGGCTCCTGTAACAATAAACAGTCCTTTCCAGGTGACTGCCTTCATTAGGAAAACAAATACGGGTGGCATTAAAGCCATCACTAAAAATTGAGCTGAGGTATAAATTGCTATGGCTGTAGCGCGTTCGTTGGTGGGAAACCAACGGGTGACCATTTTGTTGTGAGCTGGATAGGACGGTGCCTGAAAAAATCCGAGAGATAGTCTGAGACCAACCAAGCTGAATAGTGAGTTTACAAATCCCTGAAGCACCGTAGTGCATGACCAGAGGAACATGATAGCTGCGTAAAAGGGGCGTGTTTTAAAACCATCGACGAGTGCGCCGCCTGAAATTTGTAACCAACCATAGGTCATACTGAACGCAGCGAAAACCAATCCCATTTTTAATGGATCTATTCCCAGGTCGTCCCGTATCGTGGTGCCGGCGATCGAGATGTTCGTGCGGTTCATGTAGTTGATCCAGACACAACCAAACAATATGGCCAGGACGATGAAACGTTTGCGGGTACGGTTGGGTGAATGGGGAGAAGAATCAGGCATAGAAGAAGAGTAACAGATGTTTCCGGTTCGAGCCCGCTACCAGTTTTGGTAGCTGCCGTCGGAGCGCCAGAGGCGGGGTGGTTCCCAGAGTTTGACCGACATTTTTTTCAAGACGGATTCGTCTACTTCGACGCCGAGGCCTGGAGCTGTTGGAACGGGGTAGGCGTTGCCAACGAGTTGCAGGCGCTGCGTGAAAACGTCCGCGTCGCTGGTGGGAAGTTGTTCGACGGGAGATTCACGGGACTCGAGGTGGGAAAAGTTCGGGATGGCTGCCGCCAAGTGGACCGAAGCGGCCGTGCAAATGGGTCCGAGTGGATTGTGAAGCAGCAGATCAATGTAGTTCGACTCAGCCATGGCAGCCACTTTCATCGACTCGGTCAGGCCGCCGACATTGCAGACATCCACGCGGGCAAACTGTAGAATGTTGCGTTCGATATAGGGTTTGAATTGCCACTTGCTTGCGAACTCCTCCCCAATGGCAAAAGGCACATCTGTCAGTTTGCGGAGTGCTTCGTAAGCTTCGGGAGACTCGTCGCGAATCGGTTCTTCAATGTAATCGAGCGTGCCCGATGGAAGACGCTGGAGAAAGGTGGCAGATTCCGCTATGGTGAGCCGGTGATGCATGTCGCAGCCGATCATGGCGGTGGGGCCTGCGGTTTCGCGGCAGGCAAGGATGGCTTGACTGATAGCTGCGCTCGAGTCGCGCGTATTTAAGATGGAACCCTCTTTGCCTTCGTAGTCTGCGCCAGGCGGGCCGACGTTGTTGAGACGGAAGGAGGTCCAATTTTCGTCCATGAGTTTTCGGGTAAGTGCGGAGTATTCCTCAATAGGAGTGTCTCCAGGAAAACTGGCGAAACACTCGACCCGATCACGGTGAGCGCCGCCCAGCAGCTGATACACGGGAACCTCCAAAGTTTTCGCTATCAGATCATACAGAGCGATATCAATCGCGGATATGGCGGCTGTGAGGATACGCCCACCTTCAAAGTATTGGCTGCGATACATTTCCTGCCACAGTCCTCCGATTTGACGCGGATCTTTTCCGATTAGAAATTCACGATAGTGTTTTACTGCGCCCTCGACTGCTAGTTCCCGGCCAGACAGACCGGACTCGCCCCAGCCATATTGTCCATTGTCGGCTTCAACTTTGACGAGCAATTGATTGCGGAAGCCAATCCAGGCAACGTAGGGGATAACAGCGGTAATTTTCATAAGTATGATGGAGATCCAATACGTGGAATTGATCGAGGAATTGGATGACTAGTTGAAACCCAATAAACTCCCGGAAGTCAATTTCTCTGAAAGGCTGCTTATTTTTTTGGCAATTTGCCAGAAAGTGTTTACTTTAACTGTGCTTGCACAAACTCTGGAAGCCGTTGGTGGATGTTTATCTTTTTGTCGTTTGCCAGTTTGGGTCCTGGTGTACTACGACCTTCGTCAATTTGCTTTTGCAGTTGTTTCACCATGGCCTTTACTCGGTCAGGATGTTGCTGGGCCAGGTTATTGTCTTCGTGGGGATCGTTTGACAGGTTAAACAGCTGAACAAAAGGTGCGTTGAGAAAAGCCTCCAGCGAAGGGGATTCCTTATGTTTTTCGAGTGCCACTTTCCATGCGTCCTCAGGAAGAGGGACATTGCCCCACAATCCTTTTGCTCCACTACCGGGGCCCAGGCACAGCTTCCACTCTCCGTCGCGAATCACAAATACCTCCATGGCAGATTGCATAACCAGATGTTCACGCTGAGTACCTGCTTTGTGGTTACGTAACACCTTTGCGAAGCTGATGGAGTCTGGAGCATGTTTGGGGTTCAGCTTGTGCTCGGTAATCTCGGCGAACGTTGCCATCAGATCGTTCAATCCGACCAGAGCGTCGGATGTGTTACCGGGTTTTATAACCGCCGGCCAATGAGCAATCAACGGAACACGGAGTCCTCCCTCGTAAACAGAAAATTTGTAGCCTCGGTGAGGTCCTCCTGGATAGTGCCCGCTCTTTTCCATTAAATGGATCTGACCATAGGTAGCCGGCAAAATATTTCCCGCATAGGATGCCGGACCGTGGTCGGATGAAAAGAGAATAAGCGTGTCTTCGTAGAGTCCTTGTTTTTTGAGCGTGTTTACGACACGTTCCACCGCATGATCAACCTCCATGACAAAATCGCCGTAGACGCCGAGCTTGCTTTTCCCCTGCCAGTTTATTCCAGGACTTGTCGGGGTGTGAGGAGCAGTAAGGGCCAAGAATAAAAAGAAACGGTCGTTTTGTTTCTGTCGGCCTATGTAGGCATCAGCCTCGTCGAAGAAAGTTTCGAGCACCTCGTGATCCTCAAAGTCTTTTTCCGCATCGCCTACACGGTTGAACGCGCTCCAACCTTTTTGTGCGGTGATCTCGCCCTGCCAGACATTGTTTTTCGCGTAGGCATAAGGGTACATGTCGAGCGAGCCAGGTAGAATGAAACTGTAATCGAACCCAAATTCTGGAGGACCTACTTTCAGAGGTTTCGTGTAATCCACATTTGTCTCACCTTGGACTTCCCCGTCATTGGTGGTCATTAATGTTCCCAAGTGCCACTTGCCGACGTAACCCGTTTTGTAGCCTGCTTCTCGAAACATGTCTCCCAAGGTGTGCCGTTTAGCAGGATCGATCTTCAGCCCGGTAAAGCCCCATGCTCCGCCTCGGTCGTGCTGCTGATTCCGCCACGGATAACGACCCGTCATAATCGCCAGGCGGGTAGGTCCACATACGGATGCGCTCGGATGCGCGTCGGTGAAACGCAAACCGCCTGCGGCGAGCCTGTCGATGTTGGGCGTATGAATGAGACAGCGGTCACCACCATAAACTTTGGTGTCACCTATCCCGAGATCGTCAGCGAGGATGAAAACGATATTGGGCCGAGCGAAGGCGTGGCCGTGAAGTGTGAGGGCAAGGAAGAATATGAAAATGGTTCGGAGCATCGGAATTATGTGTGTTTAGAGATGGTGGATCGATTCGCTTGCTTCTCCACGGCTTATGTGGATGCCCTCAATTTTGTTGCGCACATGACGGTCATCATTTTTCTCCGCCAATTGAGCCGGAGAACTATTCGAGGAACGCCTTACTTGACTGCCCAGTTCGAATCGCTCCTCTTTCGGCCACGCGTGAGTCAATTTGCAAACATCAATATGCAAATCACATAACTTCTGATACACTATTAACTCCTCAACGTCCAAAAAGGTTTTTTTGCTCATAGGTCTTGAATTTTTCTGTAATCTACCACCTTCAAAACTCGGTTACTGACACCTGACATCATTTTGTTGCCCTAAGTCCTTCCTTAATATCCCAAACACCTGAATCCGGATCTCCGGTACGAAGGGTGTAGTTGGCTGAGAGATCAAAAATATGCGGTCGAAAGGTTTCCCCGGCAGGACGAATAGTGTATTCGATTTCTCCCGTAGAATCGTTGATCACCTGAATTACTGGATTATCTTTCAATTTAACTTCAGGAATAAAGCCTTGTGGAATTCGAGCATAGTTGTCGGTTTGCTGAATCGTAATAGGCCAACCGGCGTAAGGGTGCCCCGCATCGCCTTTTCCTTGAGGTCCTGCGAAGGAAGGCCACGCTGTCAGAGTGATCTCGTGGCTTTCACGGTGGAAGGTAACGATGCCGTAACCTGGATTGCGGTCATGATACCAGGTTGGTTTTCGTTTGTTTTGTTTATAAGGATTTGCCGTGGCGAGCATCGTAAATTTGTTTCCCTGACCGTCGAGGAATTTTCCGGTGTAATTTCTCGGATCAAAAGTAAAACCATCTCCTTCGATGTTCCCTATAAATGTCTCGTCAATCACTCCAGGTGCTTTTGGCATCCACAGGCGAGACCAGCCTGTACTGGCGGCAGGAACGCAGAAGGCTACACTGCCGCTATCGTGTTCTTCGATTCCGTAACGAATAGTAGAACCCAGATGCTGATCCCCAGCGATATGCGGGGCAAAGGCTTTTCGAAGAAGATGAACTGAGCGATCACGAGCGTCTTGTGGCCATCCGTTGGAATCCATATCGTGTGAAGGATTCGTGGTATTACTTGGCCATGCACCTGGAACCGGAAAGTTTTCATCTGCATAACGATCCCAGGGTTCATTGTTATTCAAGCCATCCGTAGCAGCAGTATTGAACACGGTCTGGCTGACGGCGCATTTCATCCAGGTCCCTTCCGACCAATCAGCAGCCCATTGCTCGAGGAATGCTTCCTGCCTATTTCCCAGTAAATCCGCGTCCGCGCTTACCTTTCGAATATGGGCCGTGTCCTTGGCGTATTCGGGGTCTTTAAAATACCCATTATAAACCTCCGTGTCGGTGTGAATATTTTGGGGAGCGGATTTCCATTTTCTATCCTCCAATACTGCGAAGGAAATTCCGGCGAAACGAACATCAGTATAGTAGGTCTCAATCCCTTGTTTAACCGGCGATGTGTCTGGGGAAGGTGGAAGGTGCCCGCATTGTCCTCTTTGTACCAGGTTCACGAATTGAGGCGGCATCTTGTAACCGCCGGAGTCCTGTGCGGCGGCCCCGGTTTTATTTGCGTCCGTAGCTTTGCCTGACTCTCCCCACACGTTACCATGAAACACGTCGTGGTCGTCGTTGATAGTCATACAGGCGGTACCTGCCAACAGTTCACGGAAGGCCAGACCGTGGAGAAACCAATGCTGAAAGTAGTTGAGCCGAGATTCTTCGAGGGGAGAAGTAACAATACCGTAGCCACCAGCACCTTCGTAGAGTTGATCTCCCGTGAAGGCCAGTATGTGTGGCTTGATCTTCCGCATCTGCTCGACCGAATCCTGATAGGGAAATCCGGTCCAGTGCATGCAATTGAATGAGCCGAGGACTACATCTTCTTTTGTCGGTTCGGCTCTTATCATCCCCGAGTAGTAATGGGTATATAGCTCTCCATCGAATCCGATTCCTTTCCAAACGATACGGTAATCAATGTCATTATTGATATCCCAATGGGGCACTGTGAAAAGCGCAGAGCTGGAGGGTTGGTCGTACTTGCCGGTCGCGATCTTTCGCCAGCTGTTGTTTTCAGAGATTTCGAGATCAATAGATTCGACATACTTCCGCTCGAATGGAGTCAGCTGTGTATTCATCCTGAGCGTACCCGATGAGGTTAAGAATTGATTGAATGCAACAGGTCCAAACTGACGTTCGGGTGTTGAAATAATTCCGGCACCATTTGCTTCGAACTCATCAAACCAATGAGCAAGACTTCCCGCGTCGTTTGCTTTTCCATCGTCGAAGCGTGCCTGTTGATCGATCTTTCCGTTGTGTGAGCTTAATGCGAACATGCCGCTAACTTGTTCAACGGGTAGGGTAGCGCTTACCGACACGGATCCGGATTCACTTACTGCAGTCAGCCGTAGCTCGGTGTGATTGCCGCTTACTTTGGAAGTCAGTTTAAGTGTTAAGTTATCCCCATTTGTTATTTTCGGGGCATCTATCCTAATCTGATCAACGAAGAGTTTCCCGTCTGAGGTTATTCCAGCCGGAGTTCCCATGCAGTGGATCATCTGGTTCTTCCAGTTTTCGGTGTGGATACGATTACCTTGTAATCCTAGTTTAAATCCACCCCAACCGCTCTTTCCAGTTTGAACCGCTTGTAGCTGTCCCATCCTCATTGTGATCTCAAAGTCATTAGATGCATTGATGGCGAAACTTGTGACGACGGCGGAGCGATTTCCTCCTGGATGAGTCACCTCGATTCTGCCGTTGGCTTGCTGCCAATCGCGATAGGAGTTTTGCCAAAAGTGTCGGCCTATCCATTTTTGGTTAACTTTCGTTGACCAATCGAAGCGAAACTCCGCTGCTGATATGGAGGTCTCAAAGAATAAGACCGAAATAAATATCAGAATTATCCTCATAGTTTCAAAAAATCTAGATGTGATGAAGAACAAGGCGCAGTTTTCAAACAAGTGCGGGAGCGTAGAATTCTACGTAACCAAGCGGGTTGTGAGCTGGAACGCAGCTCTTCGTGCATGTTGATTTTAGCCTTCGATAGGGCAATTTTGTAACGTAACTTGTTGTGAGGTTTGAAATTTTAATATTAATATCCATAACACTCTGAATTTAATTTAGATAAAACCTGCTCTATCGAAGGCGTTTGAAACATTAGGGTTATTTTAAGCATAGGTGTTCCGAATGTTGGTTTTACCGCGGGGAGGATTTATTTTGTGGCGTCGATAAGGATGAAAACTAAAATCAGTTTGGACCCTGCAAAGGGACGGGATCGATTTCTTTAAATTCGTTCCGGCGCGCTTCGACCACTTGATTTAAATTCCTCCAACTTGCCTTTCAGTTCCTTTACCACTTCCGGATGTTTGAAATACAGATTGGTGGTTTCGCCTGGATCGGTTACGAGGTTGTAGAGCTGCCCTGGTGCGTCAGGAGCAGTATCTGGCAAGGTGTAATTTTCCAGCCTTCCTTGGCCGTAGCGATTTCCTCCCGAACCTTGATGATCGAGGTACTTCCAATCTCCCTTTCGAATGGCTAGCGCCAGGCTGATGGTTTGATGCAAGGTGTAGTCACGAATGTCATCTTTTGTTTCTCCCAGAAGAATCGGCAGTAGGTTGAAACTATCCTCTGCAGCATTGTTCGGAAGTTTTGCATCTGCAATTGCGGCACAGGTTGCCATGATATCGGTCAAGCAAACAGTCTGATCGCTAACGGATCCAGCTTTCACTTTGCCAGGCCAGCGGGCCACCATGGGGACACGGTGTCCTCCTTCCCAGTTGTCTCGTTTCACTCCTCGCCAGGGCCGTGCGCCGTCGTGCTCATATTTCTCGCGCATGTTGATGACGGTTCCGACTTCAGGGCCGTTATCGCTGGAGACAATTACAAGCGTGTCCTCGGCATATCCAAGCTCCTGGAGTTTTTCGAGCAGTTGACCCACGACATAATCGAATTCAAAAATGAAATCTCCGTGTGGTCCTGCACCAGTCTTTCCTTGAAACTGTTGTGCCGGGAAAGAGGGAAGGTGAACCGCCTGCAACGAGTGGAAGAGAAAGAAAGGTTTGCCGGATTTCTCTTTCGCGTGTTGGTCGAGAAAATTGAGACTCTTTTCCAGGAAGACCAAGTCGACTTCCTCGAGATTGAAGTCTGGAGCTACCAGACCCTCGCGACAATCGAATGACCATTCGTGCGAGGGAAGCTTGGACTTATCAATCAACTGGGTCGGCGGCACCGGAATACGGTCTCCATCGATGTATGCGTAAAGCCAATCGGTTGTTGGGCAGCACACGGTTCCAAAAAAATGATCGAAACCTCGATTGATCGGTCCGTCAGGAATGGCCCTCGAGTAATCGATTCGTTTGACCGCTTCGACTCCCAGATTTACTTTTATGGTACGGTCGTTATCTTTAGGCGACTCCTTGTCGTCGATCACTTGACCATCTTTATCCAGAAAGGACATTCCGATATGCCATTTCCCAAACAGTGCGGTTTCGTACCCCTGCTCTTGTAGCATGCCGGGTAAGGTCAACCGGTCTTCCGTGATGAGGCAGGGACCTCCCACGCCTGTAAATACACCGGGGTAATTTAAACGAAAAGCCATTCGCCCAGTCATAATGCTATAGCGTGTCGGTGTGCAAACCGTCGATGGGCTATGCGCATCGGTAAATTTCATTCCTTCCTGCGCCAGACGGTCGAGATTCGGTGTGGTCACCTTCGAATCAGCATTATAACAACTCACATCCCCATACCCGAGATCGTCCGCCAAGATGAATAGTATGTTTGGTTGGGCGCTGGCGTAGGCGTGAAGAGTGAGAGCAAGGAAGAGGATGAAAGTGTTTCGGAGCATCGGAATTATAGGTGTCAGTGTTCAGGTGTCGGGTGTCAGGATTTGGCTAATCTGAGATTAGATGTCAGGTGTCGGGGTTGGGCCAGCCTGGATTTGTTAATTCTTGTTCGACATTGTAGTTCGAGCTTGGTTCGTCTAGCTGCCAACGTCGATCTTTTGCCGGAAGTTTCTTCTCTAACGTTTTTTCAAGACCATTTAGCATCCGAATGCATTCTTTGTATTTTGTCTTAATACTTATGTAGGTGTTGTCGGCCAGATAGCCTTTTCGAGATGCAATGATCAGATGATGAATAGTTTCAGCTGCTTCCCCTCGGCTAATATTTATTCCTTCGATCTTATTGCGGATGTGCCGATCGTCATTCTTTTCCGCAAGCTGAGCCGGAGAGCTGTTTGAAGACCGTCGTACTTGGCTCGCAAGCTCGTACTTTTCCTCGTTAGGCCATGCTTTTGTAAGCTCGCATACTTCCAAATGTAGATGGCATAGCTTTTGATAAACCAACAAATCTTCTACATCCAAAAATTTGTTGTCACTCATGAACTCCTGAATCTTTTGCAACCTGCGAAGTCACTGTTCGTTTCCTGACACCTGACACCTGACACCTGACACCTGACGCCTGACACCTGACACCTTCTCCTTCTACCCCTGATCTTCCCACGCTTTCGCTCGGCCGACTGCTTTTTGCCAGCCAGCAACGAGGGAGCTCACCTTGTCTGCGTCCATGTTTGGTTCGAAGCGTGCATCGACTCCCCATTGTTCGGAAATTTCGTCTCTGCTTGACCAGTAACCAGTGGCGAGGCCTGCGAGGTAGGCTGCCCCCAGTGCAGTGGTTTCAGGGGTTTGTGGACGAACTACCGGAACACCGAGAATGTCGCTTTGAAATTGCATAAGCAGTGCGTTCATAGATGCACCTCCATCGACACGAAGTTCCTGTAAACTGATACCGGAATCGGCTTCCATCGCTTTTAAGATATCCATGACCTGATAGGCTATGCCCTCAAGTGCGGCCCGTGCGATATGGCCTTTGGAGGAGCCACGTGTCAGACCGGCAATCGTTCCTCGGGCGTAGGGATCCCAATGAGGTGAACCCAGCCCGGAAAAAGCAGGCACAAAGTAAACGCCTCCATTGTCTTCTACTGAAGCTGCGAGTGCTTCGACGTCCGGTGCACTTTCGATTATACCGAGTTGGTCTCTGAGCCATTGCACCACTGCCCCAGCAATAAATATACTCCCTTCCAGGGCATACTCCACTTGACCATCGACTTTCCAGGCAACGGTTGTGAGAAGGTCGTTCGTTGAACGGACCATTTCCGTTCCGGTATTCATCAACATGAAACAACCGGTGCCGAAAGTGTTTTTCGCCATTCCGCTTTTATGGCAGGCTTGACCAAAGAGAGCTGCGTGCTGGTCGCCAGCAATACCGGCAATGGGTATCGCCCCGCCGAAACAGTCGTCGGTGGATTCTCCATACACTTCACTGCTCTGTCGAACTTCAGGTAGAACACTGGCAGGTACGTTGAGCAGCTCGAGGAGCTCGTCATCCCAGCTCATTGTTTCGATGTTAAATAGGAGTGTCCGACTGGCATTACTTGCATCGGTGATGTGAACTTTTCCACCGGTCAAATTCCAGACCAGCCAACTGTCCATCGTACCAAATGCCAGCTCACCTGCTTCGGCTTTCGCGCGAGCACCTTCTGTGTTATCCAGCAACCAGCGAACTTTGGATCCTGAAAAATAAGCATCCAAAACCAGGCCGGTTTTTTTCTGAATGTTTTCTGCATGCCCGGCTTCTTTCAATCCGCGGCAATAGTCTGCTGTGCGCCTGTCCTGCCACACTATGGCATTGGCGATCGGTTCTCCGGTTGCGCGATCCCAGACAACGGTTGTTTCCCGTTGGTTGGTAATCCCAATTCCAGATATGTCCGCCGCAGTAGCTCCTGCTTTTTCCAAAGCTTCTCGTGCCACCGCTAATTGAGAATCCCAAATTTCCTTGGCGTTGTGTTCGACCCAGCCAGGTTTCGGGAAGATCTGCTCAAACTCGCGCTGAGCTACGGCAATGATGGAACCTGCTTTGTCGAAAATAATGGCACGTGAACTGGTCGTGCCTTGGTCGAGTGATAGAATAAATGACATGGATTGAGCTGAAGAATTACTGGGTATTGAAGAAGTTTTTAAAAGGTAGATTTCTACCAAAGCAATGTGTAGACGAGAGCACCTAAGGCACCTCCTACAATGGGCCCGACCACCGGAATCCATGCGTAGCCCCAATTTGAATCTCCTTTACCGGCAATGGGTAAAATTGCATGCGCAATCCGTGGACCCAGGTCGCGAGCGGGATTGATAGCGTAACCGGTCGTTCCACCGAGGGAAATACCGATACTGGTAATGAGTAGGCCAATGATCAATGGATTGACACCGTCGGCAAAGGAATTGGCTCCAATTGCCAACAAGCCTAGTACTAAAATAGCGGTTCCAATTATTTCGCTGATAACGTTTGCCGCGGTATGAGGCACGGCGGGTGAAGTGGAGAAAACACCAAGCTTTGTGCCCTGATCCTGAGTTTCTTTCCAATGGGGGAGGTATTGGAGATATACTATCGTTGCACCGATGATGGCACCAATCATTTGACCGGCTATGTATATGGGCACTTGTGCCCAATCAAACTCACCTGCCACCGCGAGTCCTATCGTCACGGCCGGATTAATATGTGCTCCGCTGACTTGCCCAACCGCAAAAATAGCGATCATTACTGCGAGTCCCCAACCAACTGCTCCCATCAACCATCCACCAGCATTGGAGAAGGTTTTTGTGAGCGCACCGCCTGCGTTTACACCGCAGCCGAGTATTATTAAGATCATTGTGCCGAGCATCTCGGCTAGAAAATTACTCATAGTCATACACCTTAATGTCCTTTTTTGGATTTTATCAAGTCCTACTTTGTTTCGATCCAAATGCGCGAGTAATTATACCAGCAAATCGCACCGCCAAAGGCGGAGAGTCCGAGGTATGCGCTAACGAGCTTTTGGCTGTATGGCGGCGCCTGAGTGAAAGAAGGTCCAAGCGCAGACGGGTCCCGGGGAAGGAAAGAGAAAGAGGGTCAATGGAAAGAGAAAGAGGGTCAATAGTCAATTATCAAGTTCTCCGCCAAGAGGGTAGCTAAGGAGGACGATTGAGGGGACAGGTCTTGTTGTTTTGTGCACTTTATTCATTTCCTCTGCGAATTATTAATCAACGGATATCGAAAACCGTTGCCAGGATTCAATCGGGTTACCCTTGAATTTTCGGCCTTGAAGGCCGCCATATACCACCTTCTTACTTCGCACTTTATGGGCAATCGAATCAAAGAGATCCAGGCCTTTAAAAAACTCCGGGGTAAATGTCAGGGCAGATTTTATTTCGATCGCGTCGAAGCCATCCGCATAGTCAGCGAGCAGGTCAACTTCGTTGCCTTTGTGATCCCGGAAATAGGATAGATTGTCCGACCTCCCCACATTGAACCGTTGCTTTAAGGCCTCAGAAACAATCATGGTTTCGAACAAGGCTCCACGCAATGGATGTGATGAGACATGCTCCGTTTTATTTATGCCTAGTAGATGACAAGCCAGCCCTGTATCCAGGAAATAAAGCTTCGGTGTCTTTATGAGACGTTTTTTAATATTGGCATGCCAGGGTCTCAGCAACTTTACGATATAGCTGGCTTGCAGCACGGAGATCCAGCTCTTGATGGTATTGTGCTTCACCCCTACTTCTGAACCCATCTGATTTGTATTAAGAAGCTGCCCCGTTCTCGATGCGCACAGTCTGAGAAATACGTCAAAGCGGTCCATATCCACCACATTCAAAATCCTCCGCACATCCCGCTCAAGATAAGTGGATACATAAAATGAATACACGTCGGTTGGGTTTAGATGCTTGTCATAAATAGCCGGATAAAACCCGGTGTAAATGGCTTCTTCGAATGAGGAAAATGAAGTGCTTTTTGAGACTTCACCAAGCGCCAAAGGAAGCAGTCGGGCAATGGCGGTTCGACCTGCCAGAGATTGACTTACTTCCTCCATCATTTCGAACTGTTGGCTGCCTGTTATTATGAATCGACCAGGTTGTGAATTTTCATCCACGTCCGTTTGGAGGTATGAAAAAAGGTCCGGCGCATGTTGGGCTTCATCCAGTATCGCTCCATCCTTATAGGTATTCAGGAACCCGCGAGGATCTTCCCTAGCTACACGCCGGTTATCGATATCCTCCAGAGAAACGTATGCTTTGTTCTTAAATATATGACGAGCCAGGGTAGTTTTCCCAGATTGCCGTGGACCCGTAATAGTAACGATCGGGTACTGTTTAGCATACTCCCGAATCTTTTTCTCCGCAACGCGCTGAATCATAGGTTCTTGTTAAGACCAGTGGGTGTTATTTGTCAATTTATTTAACAATCGTCACCCAGCTGAGAGCATATTGAAATTTCTTTCACTGGATGGGTGCCGACGTTGATCCAGAGAATATCTGTGCCAGGACAGGTTTTCGTTGAGGAGCTTCTGGCGGATGGAAGAGAAGAGACGGAGCATGAGGAGAAAAGAAAAGGGTCGAAGGAGAAAAGAAAAGGGTCGATGTTCATATTTCATATTGAGACAGCTCAGGAGAAAAGAAAAGGGTCGATGTTCATATTTCATATTGAGACAGCTCGAATAGCCATTAACCTTGTAATAGTTTCCCGGAAGAACCGTAGCCACATTCTATTTTTCGTTCGTTGGCTTGTCGTCCCATATCTCTCGGCGTAGGTCCAATTTTTGAGGTAACACCAGGAACCAGTCCAATTATCCATGATTCTAAAAATACTTAAATACTAGGTTCGGCACATTTTTGTCTATTCCTTTTCAAATGAAACCTCAATTATCTCCCAACCACTCACACGCGTTCCCTAATATCTGAATAATTTCATCTTGTTTAAAAACAGGAAACGTCTCGTGGCCCGGACGGAAGTAGAAGACTTTGCCAGAACCCGTATTCCAGATAAGGCCGCTGCGGAACCATTCTCCGGTTGCCCAGGTTTCTTCAAAAATCACTTCGTCCGGATTCGGAATGTGGAAGGGCTCGTCGTACATTTCGGTTAGAGGAATTTCAAAGGTCGTTGGAATCCCTTTGGCAATGGGGTGATAGGGATTCTTGGTAGTTAAAGTGCTGGGTTCGCCGTCATTTCGAAAGGCGGGGAAACAGCACCAGGGAAGGTGTATGATGCCATGAACCGCGGTCTTGCCTTTGTTGTAACCGTAGAATGCAGGGGTGATGACGTTGCCTCGCATGGGAACCGATCGCTCTAAAGGAGGAGCAATAGTTTCATAAGTAACTTTCTTTCCGGGGTTGTGTTTCTCAATGTAAGCAAGGCCGTCCTCAATGCTCCGCCGGTTCATCAGTTCCACAAAAGGGCGCGACCAATGAGCCGAGTGTAGAATCGCGATGTTGAGGTCTCCGCTCTCCACCATGTCGGCAACTTTTTTTGCATTGTCCCAGGTCACATCACTATGGCGTGCGTGTCCCCACCAGAGCAGTACGTCCGCCCAATCCAGGCTTTCATCGGACAATCCCTGCTCAGGATCGTCCAAAGCCACCGAGCGGAATTCCATGTTCTTGGTGGACGCTTTCAGTCGGGCCACAATTTCGTTCCCAATCCAATTATCGTAGGCTTCTTCTTGGCGAGGTTGGCGCTCGTCCCACATGAGGACGTGAATGGATTTTGCGGAGAGGTTTGCTGTGTAAGCAAACAAACAAACTACTACGAGTGAGATCGATCTTAACATTCTTATAGGGATACTTTGATTGATGTACCTGGCGAAAAAGGCGTCCACAAAATCTTCTGGATATCATGATGGTGCAAGTACGAATGATACTTCCGCTGTGTGAGGGTGTGGGATTAAATATGCGATGAGTATCTCGCCCTCTTTTCGACGAGCAAGTAATGAAGAGTTCTCAGAAACCCAAATTGGTAGGGCCACTGCGTCCTCGCAGTGCCGTGCATTTCCCGAAGATACGGCGGCGGAGCGGGGCCGCTCTCGCCCTACCTTTTTAGTCAGTTTGGAAGCAGCAAATTGTCACGATAAAGTGAATTGTCCTCTCGCTTGGAGGCGCTGCGATTTGCGGTCATCCCGGCTTTCCCGATTGCCCATGATACGGATTGCAATCATATGGGTGATCCTTTCAGATTAGGTTATGAATCTTCGACCACTTCGCTTCCTGTTATTCTTTGTAGTCATTTTTAACCTGGTGGAGCCATTAGCAGCCGTTGACGAGCCGTGGTCCCCCAAGATTTCAGAAAACATCGGAAACGTGGATGAGCTCACGCTTTCCTGGCTTGCTCAGCTTGGGAGTGAATGGGTGGTTCTTCAAGGAACCGATTGGGTGGATAAAGATGAGAATGGCTATTGGACTGCCGACGAGATAGCTCCTGTTCAAGAGAGATGTCGTGAGTTTGGCCTGGAACTCTACTCCTTGATGATTCCATTGAGCTGGTTGATGAGCCCGATGTTGAATGAAGCCGATAAAGACCTTAAGATTGAAAACGTCTGCAAAAGTATTCGGGCCGCCGGGAAGCAGGGGGTCCAAATGGTCGAATGGCGTTGGTCGCCCGATTTCAAATGGGGCGACGATGTAGGATATTACGATGCCAAAGGGCGAGGTGGCGCAACCTACAAGGCATTTGATTACAACGGAGCAAAATACAAACCTCCGTTTCCGGAATTGGGGGTTATTTCTCGAAAACAGATGTGGGATCGACTGCTATATTTTTGCGGACCTGTCATGAAAGCCGCTGAAGAGGCGGGAGTAAAAATGTCCCTGCATCCCAAGGATCCACCTGTCAAACAGATGCGCGGTATTTCGCGAGTGCTCACCAACACGGATGAGATTCTGGAGTTTCTACATGCAGTCGATAGTCCGGCCAATGGATTCACTTTCTGTCAGGGTACGGTTACCGAAATGGGAGTTGATGTGATCGACGCGATTCGGCGGATTGGAAGTACCGGGCGCATTCACCACGTACATTTTCGGGCTGTTCGGGGTAAGGTTCCTCAATACGTTGAAACCTTCATCGATGAAGGAGATGTGGACATGCTTGAAGCCATCAAGGCCTTTAAAGAAGTCAATTACACCGGCTCACTCGTTTCGGATCATACGCCCCAAATAACGGGAGATGTGGAGTTTGGTAAAATGGGACGCTCGTTTTCGCACGGTTATATCCGGGCTCTTGTGCATGCCGCGAATGCGGATTAGTATTTTAGACGCCCAACACCTGACTGCTGTTTATTTCTCGTCGTTAAAGTAAGTATTCTGGCACACGTTCTTCCTCCCAGTTCGGCCAAACCTATTTATCCTAAAAAATTATGTTGGAACCACAAAAAGCTTAGAGCAGCAGAGCCGCAACCAAAGATTTACTTAACCACAGATTGAACGCATACCATCACTGATAAACACAGATGTTGAAATAGTTTCTTAACCACGAATGGACAATTGACACGAATTTCCATTCAATATTTTACCCTTTTTCCAGTTCTCATTATTCGTGTACATTTGTCCATTCGTGGTTAGTCTTTTCTTTTCAGCCTGCTTTCAGTTTTTCGCGTAATTCAGTGCTTTTCGTAGTTTGAACATTTTTCTTCGAACTTGTTTTAATAGCGGCATAAAAACGTTGCTTAAAAAACAAGATTCTTACGGATAGTAGTACAGAAATCACAAAACGATAATGGTATACAGAAATCACCCCGTTCACCTCGTAGATGAAGAACTTCCTGCTTCATATTTCGATAATCCAGGATCGCGGGAGAAGCTATCGATTCAATTCGAGCCTTCATCCACTAGGGTCTTTGCCGATTTCGGTAATCGGGAATTACGATTCTATCCGTTATTCTCGTCTCCAAACTTAAACGAGACCAAAGGCTCTTCGCGTGTCGGATTGATCGACTGCGGATTGATCGACGTCGGTTTCCAGTGATGCGTTTTATGGTAATAGCACCCTTGTCCAATGACATTCATGAACCTATAGTACCAACTATTATTGAGATCAAGAATCTCATAGTCGCCGTCTTCGTTTGGTTGGTGTGTGGCGTAATTGAGGTGGGCGTAGAAAATAATGTTTACCAAATAAGATGGAATCCAAACAAACACGAAAATCGCAGGACCAAACAAAAGAAGCATGAACAGTGCTCTTAGATAGCGATTGATCGGCAAGGTAAAATCCACCATGCCCCAGATTCGCTTTGTTTCTTTTGATTCACCCCATTGATCGAAGAAATTATTAGTCATCACTGTGCGCATCGTTTGCTTCATTTGACGCACAAATTGCCAGAAAGTTAAACCCATAGGAGGATGGGGATCCCGTTTCGGATCATCGGGATTTTGATGATGAATTTTATGTGTGACCCACCAACCAGGAACTCCTGGCAACTGGTGCAAACCGCATAATTCACCACAAACCCGGTTTAACCATTTGGGTCGCAGGTTTCCATGAGAAGCATTATGCATCAGTGTTCCCGACTGAACACCGAGATAAGCCCCCAGCGGAAATCCCAGCAAATAAAACCAATGAAAAGTTTCTGAGTAACTAGTAAAGGCTGCACAAATAAGACCTCCAAAGGTAATAACCATAAAATCCGGCAAAATAACCGGGATCAGCAACAGTAACCAAAGCCAGCCGTAATTTCCTGTAAGCGTGTTAGTCGTTAGGGCCAAGAGAGTACAACCTAATGAATAGATGACCAGGTTGATCAAATAGTACTTTAGAAAAAAATACTTATCAGCGCGAAATTGTTTTAGCATAGAATGAAAGTGCTCGCTCGAAATTCGAGTCGGACGCTTCTTTGAGTTTTACCAAATAATGGGGATGAGAATGTGGTTAGAAATTGGCTCCTAATGATTTAGTTTCTGCGTTGTTTAATGCGCTACAATTGGTCATCCATGTCAATAATCTTAGCCAATGCCTATTTTTCATGTTTAGGGACTGCTCCCAATGGGAGGGGTTCTCCAATCCTTTTCTGGATGGACAAACGGGTCTTCGTGCAGCTCGTAGACTTCATAGTCGTCATACCATCCTTTAGCGGCTGCCATTTGGAGTGAACTAACAATCGGCCGTTATCGATCGTGGCCACACCGGGACCCTCCATGACCCAATCGTTCAATGCATCTTCGAATTTGAAGGATGATTTATAAACCAGGGTAGCCGGGGATGGGGTGGCCAATTGCGTTGAAAGGAATAGCACTGTGATCATCGCTAAAATTCGTAAGTGCATAGAATCCTGTTTCGGGGCTTAGAACAAATCCTTCACTGCCGGTTTGGTGACCTTGCCCATGGCGTTGCGGGGAAGGGCATCAACCACGAGCAGTTTTTTCGGGAGTTTGTAGTGGGAGAGTTTGTCTCGGCACCAGTCACGAAGTGTTTCGAGTTCGAGTGATGTTCCATCTTTCAAAACTACAGCGGCTGCCACCATTTCACCCCAAGTGTCGTCATGGACTCCGATGACAGCGCATTCGCTGATGAGTGGATGTTGCAAAAGGACCGCTTCGATTTCCAGGGCCGAGAGTTTGTAACCGCCGCTCTTGATGATGTCGACCGATAGCCGACCCATGATGCGGTAGTACCCGGTTTCGATCACTGCCATGTCCCCCGTGCGGAACCAGCCGTCGTCAAACGACTCGGCCGTTACCTCAGGTCGTTTCCAGTATTCGTCGAAGACACCTGGCCCTTTGACCTGGATCTCTCCAGGTTCGTCTTCGTTGGTTACGAGCTCGCCGTTTTCCGCTTTGAGCCGAACTTCAACCAAGGGTAGGGGAACGCCCACTGCACCCGGACGGCGCTCCCCGCGGAAGGGATTGGACAAGCCCATACCGATTTCGGTCATGCCGTAGCGTTCCAATAGTTTTTGAGTGGTCAATGCGGTCCATTGTTCATGAACGCTGGCTGGCAATGCAGCAGAGCCGGATACCATCAACCGCATGTCTGCAAAGCCTCGAACGATCGGTGCGCGGTCTTCCTCGCCAAGAGCCTCGAGGGCTGCGATTAGCTTTACGTAGATCGTAGGCACCGCCATAAACACGGTGTAGGCACCTTCAGCGACGCGTTTTAAAATGGTATCACTCTTAAAGGATGGAAACGTTTCAACTTTTGCTCCCATCCAAAGCGCACAGCAAAGTACATTGATGATTCCGTGGATGTGATGAAGCGGAAGGAATAGAGGAATGCGATCATCAGCTTGCCATTCCCAGGCTTCGACGAGCGTTTCGATTTGGGCTTGGATATTCGCGTGTGTTGAAACAACTCCCTTCGGCTTACTCGTCGTACCGCTGGTGTAAAGAATCATGGCTCTCCTGGTGCTTGAAATGGTAGGTAGTGGTTTTTCTGGCACGGACCCCTGCTCCTCAACAATTAACAAAGGAAGTCCCAATCGCTCACAAAGTTTTTCTACTTTCTTCGCCTGTTCTCTTGTTACAATTACCTGACTCGTCTCCGAATTGGTTAACGTGTATTCAAGTTCCGGAACTGCTGCGGATAAACAAAGGGGTACGACAACTCCGCCCGCGCGCCATATCGCCCATTGGATGACCGTGTAATCAAAGCCTGCCGGAGCCAGAAACGCGATTCGGGCTTCATCCAGATCGTGCGTTTCAGTTAAGAGTCTCGATGCCAATGCTGAAGAATCGTCCAGTAGTTGCTTGTAACTAAACTCGGCCGTTCCTTCCCGGATCGCCGTTTGATCACCGTAAGAACGTGCTCGTGAAATTAGTGGTAGTTCTTCCATCAAGTGCTATGTTTTGGATTTGGTATTGGTTCGTTTACTTTTTAGGGACATGAAAATATTTTGACGAATCTATCGCGCCACGTGTCCTTCGAAGCCTGCTAGGCGAAGTAGGAAGGTGGCTCCTACACTTTATATCCACGCTTTTAGATGTAGGAGTTAGCTTGCTGACGATCTTTTCAATTTTAGATCACACTATCGCCCTTATCAGAATATAAATAACGGAAGGCCCTAACAGGCAACCCAGTCCGGTGAAGAATGTAGCAGTCATTGCTCCATAAGGAACCAACTTTGGATCGGTGGCGGCAAGGCCACCTGCAACTCCACTGTTGGTGCCCATCAATCCACCAAAAATGAGTGCCGACCGAGGATTATTGAGCCCTATATACTTAGCCACAAATGGCGTAGTCGACATAACCAGAATCGATTTCGTCAATCCTGCCGCAATGCTCAGGGCCATGACTTCGGAACTGGCTCCGAGGGCGCTTCCGGTTACGGGACCCACCAAAAAAGTGGCAGCTCCACCTCCGATCGTTGTCATGCTAACGGCATCGCGGTAACCAAAGGTATAGGCCACCAGTGCTCCGATAAAAAATGACACGAATACGCCAACCAAAAGAGAAATAATTCCGGCCAATCCAGTCTTACGAAACACATCAAGTCGAACTCCAAAAGCAGTTGAAACAATGGCGAGGTCTCGCAACACGGTTCCGCCCATCACGCCGATACCTGCAAACAATCCTACATCAGCGATACCTCTTGAGCCGCCCGTTGTATGGCCTCCCATGTAGGCAAGCGTCAACCCAATCAGAATTGCGATGGATGAACCATGCAGCCAGCCACGCGTGAGTTTCTCGGACAAGTAATAGGATACCCAAACCGTAACCCCGATAACTGCAAAGGCTGTGACCAGCGAGTACTTGGTCAGGACCTGAAACAGGGAATCGAAAACTTCGCTCACAATGTTTCCTCTGGCTCTGAATCGGACTTTCCAAGTCGACTGATAACGGGAACCAGTGCAAAGCAGACCATAACGGCAAGCACTCCAGCCAGGATTCCGATAGGGCCTCCTTTGATGGCAGCGATAATGTTTTGACTGGCTGCCATGGCAACCACGATAGGGATATAGATAGAGCTCCAAAAAAGTATCCCTTTCTCACTTGGGGCTTGGAGTCGACCTGACTTTTGCAAGCGTTCGGCGATCAGTATCAACAAGAGCATCGCGATACCGACTCCACCCACGTTGGCGTCTACCCCGATCAGGATGCCTAGCAGATTACCCAGGAATACTCCTGCCAAGAGGCAGATAGAAAGCAGGGCGGTTCCGTAAATTGCCATAGAAATTTACTGAGTGAGTTTGAGGATGCGATCATTCCAGCTGTCGCAAATGTAAAGAGTGCCGTCCGCCCTAATCCAGACTCCGTGAGGTCGATTTAAGGGGGTGTCGTTCGGGCCGTGGTTTAAAATGGTTTCGAGCGTTTTGGCTTTCGGATCGTAGCGTTTGATCAGATGATTTTCCGCATCGGCGATGATCACTGTGTCATCCAAGTCGATGCAGAGATGTTTGGGTCCATTCATTCCTGCTTGGAGGGCTGGACCATCGGTAGTATGAGCTTCGCCGGTTCCGGCCACGGTGTATATCCGGCCATCTGGACGAACCACGCGCAATGCGTGACCTTTACGTGAAAGAATATAGAGGTTGCCCTCTGAATCTGCAGCCGCGCCTCGAGGATCAACCAAGGAACTCTCAGATGCAATTGCCCCATCCCGAGGGACGCCTGAAGTTCCGTTGCCTGCGGCAGTGCGGATAATACCGGTAGTCAAATCTATGACCCGAACCCGGAAGTTTTTGATATCACAAACAATGAGTTCCTTGTCGTCGTGGCTCAGGCTGATAGAAATGGGATCGGCCAGCATGGCTCGAGTTGCCGGAATGCCATCCCCATTGTATCCGGATTCTCCCGTTCCGGCAACGATGGTCACTTCGCCGGTCTTTTCATCGAGCTTGCGAATCAGATTGGCACGCGTGTCGGAAATATAGATCTGGCCACTTTTCGTCCGTGCGAGATTATGCATACCATTAAATGGCGTGTCTTTGGCCAATTGCTTCAACTCCCCGGACCCCGAATATTCCCAGAGTCTGCCTCCGAGATACTCTGCTATGATCATTGATCCTTTGTCATCGAATGCTACGCCGAAGGGATTTTTTATTCCCGACTCGGGTCCTAACACTTGGGTAAGTTCCCCCGGTCGTTTGGTTGGAGAACAGGCTATAACAAAGAGACAGGACAGAAAAGCAATCATACGCATGACCTCACTCAAACAAATTCCCGGTGATTAGAAAAGAAGTAAAGAACTCGTTGAATCAAATAAGGTGCAAATTCGAAAGGTGTCAGGCCATATTTTCATGTTAATATAGGGTAGGGCGGTTTGGCCCAAACCGCCGTTTCTGGGACGGCTCGCTCGGCGATCGAGCCCTACCCAAATTTATCATTCCCTCTTTTTACCACTTTTCAAAATCACACTCAACCGAACTGGTCTACTTAATACTGTGTCGATCTACTCCGCCGCTGATCGAAGGTATAAACCAGTTTGGTGAACACGCTGTCTTCGGTTTCAAATTTATCTGAGACACTGTTGAAAACAAAATACCATTGCAGCTTCGGTTTTATCTTCCAGCCATAGATCAGGCTGATGTTGTGTACGTCGTTGTTCTGGTATTGAAAGGATGACTTGATCCACATGTCGTCGGTGAAGAAGTAATCGGCGATGACACGGTTTAGCCAGATGGTTTGTTCCCTGCCATTGGGCAGATCTTCAAAGCGTGCTACATACTCCCAGCGAATGGGGAAGCGGTCGGTGGGTTGGTAGTGTTTCCCGAGAATAACTTCGTTGTAATCGGTTCCACGAAACTTGCCTCCGGCCCAGGCGATTTCGGTGAGCTTCGAATAATCAGTTGAGTTAAACGTAATGCCCGCCCTGGTCCGCTGGTTGTCGTATGGGGCATGGAACTCATTTCTGTGGCCTGCATAGAGGCCCACATCATTGTGGAAGACGACTTTTGAAGACAGCTCGTAATCCTCCAGAACTCGGTTCCCATCATCATTTTGATAGTGCTGGGTATCAAAACGCACATAGAAGGATTTGTACCACGCTTGATCCGAATCGTTCCCATAAGATGTCCCAAAGGTTGGGCCAAAAATGTTGCGACGAAAAATCAGGGCCAGGTCGGGATCGAATTCATCGGTAATAGCTGTGTAGGCGGCTTGAATCTGCCAGGGATACTTCTCCCAACTCAAGGAAACAAAACCGAGATAGTCGGTACTGTCTTTTATTATAGAATCCGACGGCCCCTCGGTTTTGTCATCCGCAAGTGAAGCCTGATAGCCCAGTCGAAAATCTTCATTGAGAAAGAAGAATCCATCGGAGCTGACGACGCGGGAATGGCCGTCCTTGAATTCGGAGTTATTCAGGTAGTAGCCGATGGACGATTTCGTTCCTATGTTTTGAACCGCGCGCAAAACACTGGAGTTTCCTTCCCGGGTTGAGCTATGCACCGTATCTCCGTGGATATTCAAGAAGGCGACATTCAAATCTTTATATTGACCGCTGAGTTTTGCTCCCGCCTGAATGTCGGTGAATCGACGTGTATAATAAAGCCGATGCGGCATGCGCAGTAGTTCAGAGCCTTCACTAAAAAAGGGCCTTCGTTCGGTAAGAAAGCGTTCGGTGTCCAGAAGTTCAATGGTGTCGTCATCAGCTTCCACCTGACCAAAATCCGGATTCAATGTCAGTGCAGCGATCATGGACGGACTGAGTCGGAAGCTGGCATCCAAACCGGCCTCAAAGTTCGTTCCGCCGTCTCCGTTTATATCGGCTCTGCTGCTAACATAGGGTGAGATCTCAAGGTTTTGATCAAAACGAGTATCCGCCAAATGGAACTCAGTCGCGTGACCGAAGTTGTGTGGACGAAAGCTGTCTGTCGGATTGAAACTCCACCAGCTGAATTCGTCCCTGCTTGGATTGGATCTTGAGACATTGAACCCCCAGGTGAGGTCGTCCTCCCGGCTATAGTTTATCGCTCCATAAGGGATCCGCATTTCAAAGACCCAACGGTCCTCTAGTATTTTCGCAGCGAGATCCCACTCGGCAGACCAGCCAAAGGTCCACGAATTTCCCGTAAAGCCTTCAACCCCATCCACTCGTGTTCCCAAAGGGTTGGAGAAGAAGCCATACTTGGTCCGGTGGATATGGCTAGGTTCGATATGTATCTGAACAAAATCATCGGCGCGGGGGTATCGGTCTTCGCGTCGCTCTGACGCGTGAAGCTCCGCTATGTTATCGTCAAATGCTTCGACCCCTATGTAAATCGCTTCGAGACCGTATGCGACGCGGACCCTGGTTTGTTGAGATGCGAGTTGCTGCGTGCGTCGATCGATAAAGTTCGTCGCTACGTCTGCTTCCTTCCAAAAGGCCTCGTCCAGTATCCCATCGACAACGAGAGGCGCTTCTACCTTTAATGCACTAAAGGAAGGCCTGTCGTTGTTCTCTGGTTCGTGGGCATTTAGGATTGAACGAGTGAACAGGCCGGTTGCGATCAGCAGTACTGTGCCTAGCAACTTGAGATGAAAAATTCGAAAGCGCACAGGAGTGCCTTAGGCGAATAGTTCCTCAATCACACCGTTGCTATCGCCGTGTGAGTCGGCTTTTATTCCGGTTCCTTGAAGCAGGCTTAACCAAAGATTACACAGAGGTGTCTTCTCATCTTTCATCACTAAATGGCGTCCATGCTTCACGCCGGCCCCGCCGCCTGTAATAATGGCCGGGCAATTTTTCAAATAGTGAATCGACTCGATATTGCTGCCATAGCTCAGGGAAACGTTGTCGAACAGACTGCTGCCATCGGGCTCTTTCGAAGCCTTCAGTTTGTCGATCAAGTAGGCTAAGAGTTCGGTTTGTTTCTCATCGCGCATTTCAGCCACACTGCGCCGGGTGCCATTGGTGTAATGGCTCATATTGTGCCCGGTTATAGTTGCTCCAAGGCTGCGGATAAAACTGTCCACAGGCTGACGGTAGGTTAACACGCGAGTCGCATCGACTTGCATGGCCGCTACCATGATGTCGTACATGAGCATTACTTCTTCGTAGCCGACAATCTCACCAGTCGGTTCCTGTATGGGTTCCTTCGGGTGGCGCTTGGGCACGTCGAGCCATTGTTCTTCTTTGGCCAGACGAACTTCAATGTCCCGGATGGATTGGAAATACTCATCGATCTTGTCGGTATCGGTTTTGCTGAGATCGCGATTCATGCTCCGTGCGTTTTCCATAACGGTGTCGAGCACGCTTCGTTTTTGCTGAAGCATGGCCTGACGTTGTTCCAGAGGGGTTTGATCGTCGGCGAACAATTTGTGAAATGCGGTCACAGGCGTGTTCAGCCCTGCCATTGGTTTCCCTTGAGCATTCCACGCCAGGGAAAGTCCAGGACCATGTCCGGAGTCCTCCGCGTTTTCGCAACCCAGCTGGATCGAGGTGAAACGGGTATCTTTTCCCAGGACCCCGGCAGCCACCTGGTCAGCGGAAATGGAGTTGTGAAAACTCTGTCCCGGTTCGCCATAGCGATTAGCTCCTGTCAGGTAAAAGGTGCTACCCCAGTGAGCTTCGGTGGAAAATTGGTTGGTCAGGTTTTGAATGATCGTGATGTCCTTTTGATGACGACTCAAGCCTTTGAGTCCTGCGGGTAGTATGTAGTCCGCGCCCGTGGTGTTAAGGTCCGGATACCAGGACTCCTTCGTGGGGCCCCAACCGAAACTGAGGAACATCATGCGTTTGGGCGCAAGGGCGACCGGTGGAGAAGCGGTGAAAGCTTTGGCGCCGAATGACTCGAGAAAGGGTAGTGCAACGAGGGCCGAGCTGCTTCTCAGAAATGCTCTACGCGTTTGCTTAGGTAAAGGGTGGGAAATTTTTGGTGATTTCATAGGGCAGTTTACTTTTGTCTAAATTGTTCCGATTGCACGAGAGCGTGGATGAAAGTGGGGGTGCTGTATTTGCTTGATCTGGCTTGGGCGAGAATGGCTTCGGCGAGGTCGTAGTCCGTGAATCCGTATGGGCGACCAAGG